>DAOVFL010000094.1 GCA_030672945.1 Candidatus Bathyarchaeota archaeon
GTGCGTAGACTCTGTTACTCCTCCTAGCGTATTCAAAGATAGAGTTGAAGCCGTAAGAGACATGGGAGCTGACGGTTGGATAATCTGGCGATACGGTGGACCAGGAGACGGTGCCGGCTCAACCGCTCCTGATATAAGAGACTATCTTTCAATTTTAGATATGCCCGATGTTTTTTCGCTGGAAAATATACAAGTTTTGTCTGGTGAAACGGAAGCAACTATTACTTGGACTACCGACTTGCCAGCTACCAGCAAAGTTGAGTACAACACATCTTCCTTATTCGATGCGTCTTTTAGATACGCTTCGTCGGTTGATTTTCATTACTGGGGCATAGACCACGTTGCTGGCGCCATCGTAGAAGACAACACAACTGTCACCGACCACAGCATAACACTAACAGGCTTATTGCCTGAAACAAAGTATTACTTCCGTGTTCAAAGCGAAGGTTCTGGAGGTATAGCTACCAGCAAAGTTTTAACCTTTACGACAGAAAGTTAACACAAGCCTTAACAGATGCAATTATAACAAAAAGACCCAAAACATATTATCCGCCAAAAGCTTTTCCAGACACCATCCATCTAACTCTTACATCTCACGTGGTCTATTTGAGCCTTAAAAAAGCCACAAAACCAAGCCATTCTCTTGAAGAGATAATGAAGTGGCAGTAGGAAAACTTTTTTTTGAAGTATTGATTTATAAGCATTTACGGAGTACCAAGCTCCTAAGAAGAAGCCAGCAATAGGGTTCATGAAAGGAAAATTAACTATCCTTCTATTCTTACGAAAAACATCATATGCACCATACCCATACCAAAGGTAGTGATTCCATAATTCTTTCAAAGTTCCCTTCCGTTTTTCGTAAAAGGTTGCATGAGTTCCTCTCTGAACAAGCCAACCAGCTTTTTTAACCCTGTAAGTTAGTTCTATATCTTCACCAACACCCCTCAAACTTGAATCAAAACCACCAACCTGCCTCACAGCATTGACACGAAAAACAGCACCACCAGTACCAGGAAGTCTAGAACTTGAGTTCCTAAAGTTAAGATCGACAGCAATATATGCGACATCTTCTAGGGTGGCGATCAAATTAGAGCTTGGAAGGACGCCATGCGTCCCTATCGCTACTCCTATGTTGGGGTTCTTCTCCATAAATTCAACTTGTTTTTTAATGTAATCTTCAGGAAGAATCATGTCCCCGTCAACCCAGATAATGTACTTGCCACAAGCATTATTAACGACAAGATTTCTTGCAAAACCTAACCCCTTATTTTCAAACAAAATCTCATAGTTCATGTCCGACTTTGAAAGAACATCTCTAATGATCAATAACGTTCTATCCTGACTATGACCATCAACAACTATAATCTCCATAAGCTTGTGAGGAAAATCTTGACGAAGAATACTCATCAAAGTTTTACGCACAGTCTGTTCAACATTCTTGACACAAATTCCAACAGTTACTTTCACCATAAACTATCTTTCCCTGAAACTTTTACCTAATTCTACTCAGCGAAAAACGGAGTTGAGCATTCAAAAATCCAAAGGTCCATGCGATCATCTTAAACACAAAATGTGCGGGGAGCAAAAAAACCAGTTTTCTCCTTAACAACCCATATGCTTCAACTGCATAAAGGAAACCTGAAACAAAGCCAGCAAGTGGGTTCATCTTAGACAAAGAAAAAAGCCCTCTATTCTTCTGGTAAAGATGCCAATTGCCATAACCATACCAAAAATACTTCTTCCAGAGAGACCCCCAAGTTCTTCGATGCCTTTCATAGAAAAAAGTGTCACTTCTCCGAATAAGCCATCCGGCATTCTTTATCCTTAAAGCCACTTCTTGATCTTCACCAACACCCCTCAAACTTGAATCAAAACCGCCAACCTGCCTCACAGCATTGACACGAAAAACAGCACCACCAGTACCAGGAAGCTTCTCGCCAAAATCACTTCCACATCTGAAATCATCAATAACGTAAGGAATATTCTCCAAAAACCCCACTACATCTTCTTTAGAGTTGTATGCTCCATACCTTGCTTTTGCTATTCCAACTTTTGGATTCTTCTCCATAAACTCAACCTGTTTCCGAACATGATCCTCAGGCAACACCATGTCACCGTCAACCCAAACAATATACTTTCCTCCCGCGTTTTCAACAACAAAATTTCTTGCAGCTCCCAGTCCCTGCCAAGAAATGTGAAAAACCTTAGCCGCAATATCCATCATTAAAACGTATTCTTGAATAATAGATAAAGTGTCATCTTCACTTCCATCATCTACAAATATTATTTCCATAAGTTCGTGTGAAAAATCTTGATTAATTATACTTTCAATCGCTTCACGAATTGTGGAGGCGCTATTTCTTACACAAACTCCGACCGTAACAGCAGGCTTCACAGCGATCATTATTCTTTAACTCCGCTTCCAATATCAAACTCGTCTAAAATCACGTTTTTTCCCAAGCAATATAGCGTCGTCCAAACATGAAAGATACCAATGCATAAAGAAGAATCAAATTATCGATTAATACCTCAAAAAATATTCGTCTAGCAAAAAGCAGTAATCCCGCAATAAACAGTAGAATTGCTACTGAGAACAGAGAGAATGGAAAAAGAATAACAACCGTTACTCCCGTAATTATTGAAGCGAGAAGAATTGTCGGATTAAAAATGAACAACATTATTTCTGGAACAGCTATCTTTTTCGGTAGGAGGAGACGTTTTTTAAGCAGAAGTTTAAAGCATTTCACCCATAAACCTATCAACTGGTTAGCGCGACGTGCTTTTATCCTTAACTTGCCAATTAAGCGCGTTGGAAACGTTGTATAAAATATGGCCTCAGGCACCATGATTGCCCTATAATTACGCTGAACAACTTCTAGGGCTGTACCTGAATCATCAGCACCAGTTTCACAGTCAAACCTCTCGAACGCATCCTTTTTGTAGGCACAAAACCCCCCCTCGAACCTTATGGTCGAATGTATTCTTGACTCGCCAAGCCTTAACAAAGATGTCAGATGCAAGTAAGTGTTTTCGACTTTTGCTACCCACGATCGATCCGTGTTACGATTCACTCCCCTCCCCGTGACTGCACCAACCTTAGGATTCGACAAGTAGGGCAACGCTTCTCGAAGTATGTTAGGTGACCACTGAGTATCAGCATCCGAAACTACAACTATCGGATTGTTGGAAACGGTTAAAGCCTCATTTAGAACTGCTGATTTCCCAGCACGAGGGTTTTGCCTCACCACTCTTATGTTTAGCTCCAAATTATTTTCCATGAAATTTCTAACCATCATTAATGTCTTGTCTTCAGAAGCGTCGTCAGCCACCAATATTTCAATACTTTCTTTCGGATATGAAACCTTCTTTATGTTTTCTAGTTTTGATTCTATTGAATTTTCTTCGTTGTGTACAGGAATCAAAACTGATATTCTAGGTTGAAAGTTCTTGCTGATTTTCAGTTCCCAAGGCTTTTTTGCCCAAGCTCTAACATAAGCAAAGTAAACCACGTAAATTCCAGAAAAAACTGAAAAAAGCACCCCAAAAAGCAAAAATAACAGTTGAAACATTTTGGTTCCAGCACTTATGATGTGAGCGGGTATAATTTTTCCTCTAGAAGCCTAAAGGTTTCGCGTGCATGCTTTTCTTTTGACACGCCTACAGCAACACCTTTTATGTTAGGTAAAGCTGCCACATAACTTATCGCTTCCGAAGGACTGAGGTAACCAGCTGCCAATATGCTTATCGCCAACACGACAGGTTCAGGAATGCTCGCTAACGCCTTCTCACACTCTTCTTTTGAAGGAATCATTTGAAAACCTACCTTGTTAAAAGGTGCAGCAACAATTATCTTGCTTAAATCTATGTTCCACTCTCTAAATTTATTCACTAAATATGCAAAATTACCCGTGTTAAAACCCGGCGTTACCCCCAGGTTCACCATGAAATCGACATACGACTTGAAAAGCCAATCTAAGCCAAGCGCTAAAGCCATATCCGTCACCACTTGATGAAGCATCACAGATCGTAGATCGGCTTGTTTACCCGCTGACGATTTTATCCTAGAGACTTCATAAGACAAATAAGTCTTCACAAGAGATACAGGATCCGCTCTCATAACTCCCTTAAAACCAGTCGCAACCGCTCTCACATTTCCCGACAAAGCTATTTCTTTCGCAAACTTCTTAGCTAACCCAGGAATCCCCCCAACCTGATTAGCTAACCTAACATATTCAAA
>DAOVFL010000067.1 GCA_030672945.1 Candidatus Bathyarchaeota archaeon
CCGAGCCCATAGCGAAAAAAGCTCGAGAAGCCCTAGAAAGAATGTTCGAGATAGAAAAATAAGGCTTGGACAGGAATAAACATCATCCTAAATATTTTTCCTTCTGTGCGAATTCATTGTTTAGCCACTGAATTTCGGTAATGCCACCCTTAACAGTTACTGATTCTTAGAAGTATCTTTCACTTAGGTTCATACATGTTGTTGAATAAATTGTATTAGTGTAACGACTTTACATGTGAATGAACAGGCTTTAGGCTCTCTAACATCAGGGTTATGAAGCAGCGTTAACGTTTTTTCTATATACCTCTTTCTTCAGGAAGCCACTTCCCTTCGGCAACATATATTTCAACAACATCTTGAACAAGATAAGGACATCTTTCATTCATGCGTTAGCGATGGAGATTTCAGGTCATTGGAAACCTATAATAGACTTGGAGCGTTGAAACATTATTTCTTTGCATGTTGGAACATTCTGTGAGCTGGAAAACTTAGATTTATATTCTAATAGTGGTAGGATTGTTTGAAAAGAGTGCCAGCGAGGTATTTGAAGAGATGAATGATGAACACAAACAATTTATATCTGAAGAAGATGAAGAACTGAGACGTATCAGAGAAAAGAAGTTAAAGGAACTTACGAGACTGAAGGAGAAAAAACGGGAAGTGAATGCAAAACCAATCATAGTGACAGATTTAAATTTCAGCGAAATAGTTAGTAAACACCCGTTAGCTTTAATTGATTGCTGGGCATCATGGTGTGCTCCATGTGTAGCTGTATCTCCTATAATTGAGGAATTAGCAAAGGAATATGCTGGAAAAATTCTTACCGGTAAACTTAATGTCGATGAGAACCCTAAAACTGCAGGGCGTTTCCAAATCTTCAGCATTCCAACACTATTAATAATTAAGAACGGTGAGGAAGTTGATAGAGTTATTGGTCTAGCTCCAAAGGATCACATTGAGGCACGTTTGAGAAAATATTTGGAGTGAGAGTCATGGATGTTCAAGAACGTAGAGTGATAGGTGCCTTACTACTTCTTTTAGGTGTTTCCTTCCTTGTTGTAGGTTTATATACAGGGCAATTGAATGAAATAGTTGAGATGGTCAAGACGGTTTTGTGAACAGTGACCTAGGATTCTTAAAGTCAAATAGCGTATTTTGTACAGTTAACTTGTGGTTTAGTTAGTGATGTGAGTTGAGTCCAATAATTAAAAGTGAAAAAGGAGAAAGGGAGGCAATTTTAGAAGCAGTTAAACTCATGTTAATTGCTGCGAGAACCGCTCCCAAATCAGGCGGAGTAGACGACATTGTAACTATGATTGTTCACGGCAAAGAAAAAGATGATATCGCTAGAAAAATGGAGGAAATAGGTGAGGAACGGAAAAGCGAAGGTTTTCTACGAGATGCAAAAAACGTTAGGGATTCAGAAGTGGTAGTCTTAATTGGAGTGAGGGGAAATAAAAGCTTTGGACTAGACTGTGGAGCGTGCGGGTATGAAAACTGTGAAAACTTCGAAGAAGCTCAAAAAAATTCTGAAGACTTCATTGGCCCAACATGTCTTTTTAAAGCTTTAGATCTTGGGATAGCTTTAGGTTCAGCTGTAAAAACTGCAAGCATCTTGAACGTTGATAATCGCATAATGTATCGTGTTGGTTCTGCTGTTTTGAAATTGGATTTGCTACCTGGAGCAACGGTTGTTATGGGAATCCCAGTTTCAGTGGGAGGTAAGAATATCTACTTTGACAGACCTAGTAGAGTAGAAGCGAGTCGTTAAAGTATTTACATATGCATTTTGCGTAGGATTATTACTTTGGCGTCGTTTGTCTTTCATTGTAGAATGTCTCTTAGCAAATCTATTTTTGATATATCCAGTTTTGCAGAGTTTCAGTAGTGAAGTGCATGTGTGGGAGGTGATATAGATGATTTCTCCATAAAGAATATTACTTGGAATCATATTTAGTCTTTTAGGGTTGGAGAAGGGACGTAGGGGCATTTGAATGGGAAATCGGCGTCTGTATTAGTGTTACTTATGTTCTGCGTTTTGTTGTTGGGTTTTCCAGACGCTGTTTTTTTGGTTAAGGGTGAAACACAGGGATGGCAGGTTGATGTTTATACTCAAAATGAGCCGTGTAATGGTGTGGGTTTAGGGGAACCTAGTGATGCTTTTGCGTCGCAAGAAACCGTTCTTCTTTATGCTAATGTTACTTACAATGTGGCTCCAGTACAGAATGTTCTTGTCTCGTTTTCTGTGGAGGGGCCGCCGAACTCTGTGCAGAATTTTACCTTATCTTTGTCTGCAGTGACAACTGCTGAAGGTGTAGCTGAAACTGGTTTTACGATCCCCTGGCCAGCTGAAGACCCTGAAATAATTACTTTCGGTGTATGGTCCGTCGTTGCTTATGCCAAGAACAGCTCCGATTTCTTAATTTTTAGGGTTGGCTGGATAGTTGAACTTGTATCTTTATCTGTAGTGGATGAAGATCCGCCGCAGGGAGGCTGGTTAGATGTTCAACTTTCACTTATAAACATCGCCATGACACCTAAGAACGCTACGTTGTCACTTGTATTCACTGATTCCTTGGAGAACTTCATTGGCTGTCTTATTATTGATGATTTCATAGTAGATATAGATGGTGCAAATTTAAGTGCTCGATTTCAGGTTCCTTATTGGGCTGCAGTTGGGGTAGCTTCTGTGCACGCTTCCGTGTATACTCCAAGTGGGGCACCCTATAGCCCTATTACGCTCTCAACGACTTTTCTGATATCGCTCTTAGGAGATTTGAATGGAGACAATGCGGTTGATATAGTAGATGTTGCCATGGCAGCAAAAGCTTTTGGTTCCAACCCTGAACATCCTAGATGGAATCCACTTGCAGATATAAACAAGGACGGCAAAGTAGACATAATGGATATCGCCATAGTATCGAGGAACTTTGGAAGTACTTATCCATAACCGGTGAGAGCCCTTTCTGCTGAACAAGATTTATTCGAGCTGTGAGTATATGTTATCCTTAATTATTTTTAGGCGCCCTTTTTAAACAACTGTAACTTCAGTAGAATGAGAAGCAGAAAAAGGGAAGATGCACCTTCTATACAAATTATCTTACCCTTCTAGATGAACAGAATCATATGTTCTGTCAGTTGAAAATGAGTTAGTTTTGCTCTAGCCTTTCATTTTCTCATACATTTTATCCAATGTCCATCGTATGCTTGACTTGAGTTCCCTCAAACGGTTATTATCGAAATTTCTAATCACTATTTCGTTAATTCTGTTCTCTTCTTGGACAATATCGTAGGAGAAAATCTTGTCAGGTTCCAATTTTCCATCTCTAGCTAGTTCATTGTCCTTTTCCTGCATTTTAACTAAGACTCTTTCAACAAGAAACTGTCTGAAGGGAGGTGTGTTCATGTCGAAGTTTTTATCCTCCGCCAATGCAACGCGCAACGACTCTTTAGTTATGTAAAGGTTTCCCAGAAGTTCACCTGTGACAGCTTTGAGTGGAATAACGCCTTCAGATTCTACTGACGGTTGAGTGGAAGGCTGAACTATCTGCTCTTCTTTCACCAGTGTAACTTCCGCTTCGGCTGGTGTTTTTGGGATTTCCACACGTTTAAATCCTTTTTCTAATAATATGGAATTTACTGCTTCAAGCATTAATCGATGTTCGTTAAGTTCAGATTCCAATTCTTCAACTCTTGTCTCAAGTTTTTTCTTGAAAGCTACGAATTTCCTGGTTTTTTCTGCCTCTTGGGACATAACCTTCACAGTTTTATTTTAGAAGCTTATCCCTTATCAAGTCTTTGCATAAACTCGAGAAAAATGCAGTGATTAAAAGATCTTTACGATTTCATGCTCTTCGGAATCAATATCTGGGTTAAGAATTGGGGTGAGTTCAATTTTCAGCTCCTTTCTAAGAAAGTTTTCAAACTCTTGGAAAACAGGGCTATCTGTATGGTTTAGTTTGAAGCCTAGGTTTTTTCCTTCTAACATTGGGCTTAAATTGTAGAGGGCGACTTTCTTGGAAAAGTCTGGATTCTCAAAGATTGTTTTGATCAAGGTTTCCGATGGTGCCTCCGAAAGTAGCCAAGCGGTATAGGATGCCTCGACAACACAGTAAGATGAATCCTCTTGAACAATACATCTTCTATTTGCAGCGATGCTCTTGAAGGATGATGGATGAACGTTTTTGGTCCAGAGGAAGTTGTGATATCCATTTTTAGTTTCAATCCAATCGTCTTTTTCGGAGGTTTTCCAACCGTGAAACCTACATGAATCCTTAAACCTTTCAACGATTTTCCATATCTTATGCATCTTCATCATTTGATCACAGGCTTTTTTGATAGTATCTTCTAGAACAATGTTCTATAATGCATATCACAAATTTAAACTTATTTGTTGGTTTAGTCGCAAAAACGCAAGATAGAATGTAAATATATCGTAAATTTGTAGGTTGAATTGATATTTATCGACTATTTTACGGAATATTACATGATAGAAGTTTGATGGGAAAACAGATGGTTTCAACAGTTTTTCAGCGACAAAAATAATTAACATAAAGCATATACATTATATTAAAGGCGGAAGGCGAGTCGTGAAAATCAGAAATAACACTGTTACTTTGGATGCTACGGATTTGAAAATTTTAGAGGCGTTACAGAAGGATGCTAGACAGACGTATACAGCCATAGGTAAAAACCTGGGAATAGCCCATTCAACAGCCTACGACAGAGTAAAGAGAATGGAACGGCAGGGAATCATCAAGAGATACATGGCTGTAATAGATGCAGAAAGGGCTGGAGCCAAAACCATCACAGCTATAATGACCCTTTTCACAGACCCTAAAGAAAGTGAAAAAGTTGCAAAAAAAATATGCGATGCATCACAAATACTGGAAGTTTACACATCCCTCTCCGAAGAATTTTTAATAATAGCAAAAGTTGTTGCAGAGAACCAAGAAAGCCTACATGAATTTATAGCAGGTTCAGTTGCACCATTACCTGGAGTTCTAAGGATCCGTACATCTATAATTACAAAAAAGTTTAAAGAAACGCAATTTTCAATAGTTAACAACCCTCAGAAGTTAACATCTGTAAAGGAGAAAAATAAAATTGAATGATAAAATGGCTTCAGAAAATTTCAGAATTCTTCCAAGAGAAAAAGCATTTTATTTCTTCATTTCCATTGGAAATTATACAGGTGAGAGCGCATCTTCGCTGAAAGAGTTCATGGAGAAAATAAGCGAAGTTAACGTAAAGTCATTAGAGTTTCACTTTCACCGTGGAGACTTTCAAAAATGGATAGCTGAAGCTCTAGAAGACAAGGATTTGGCAGGATACATCAGAAAACTGAAGGAACAAATATTAACGGGTGACGAACTCCGCAGACAACTATACAAAACTGTTTCGAAGAGATATAGCGATCTTATGACCAGCTTAACATAAGTTAGATCTAAGAATTCTTCTGATTTTAGGCGTAA
>DAOVFL010000061.1 GCA_030672945.1 Candidatus Bathyarchaeota archaeon
GGCTATGCTCAGACTAATGCCACGGGTTATTATAGAATATCAAGTGGATTGGGAACTGGAACATACAATGTGTTTGCTATGTACGAGATGAGCTTTGATTTAACTAATGTAGATGTTGTCGCAGGGGTGGAGACTTCTAATGTAGATTTTGCTCTCTCTGTTTCTCCTCCGCCGCCTTCAGGTATAATCAGCGGCAAAGTTACAGACTTGAGTAGTGACCCGATACAGAATGTGTTAGTTATGGCTGAGGGCCCAGCAGGTTTCGGACAGGCCTCTACTGATGAGAATGGAGAATACGTTATTTCGAAAGGTTTGGGAACAGGCATCTATACGGTTTGCACTTCCGCTGTGGGCTATTCACCTGAAAACGTAAGTGGGGTGAGCGTAACAGTAAACGAAGTCACTTCAAACGTTAATTTCCAGTTGAATAGTATTCCCACGGAACAATCAGGAAGAATATCTGGCACAGTGGAGGGAGATGCAGACCCGATACCAGAGTTCCAGTATCCGATTACTGTCTTTCTGGTTGTTACTTTGGCAGCTATCGTGCTCACGAAATTATTCAAAGCTAAGACTAAACATGTGGTTTACACGCGCCCTATTCACAGCACTTAGGACCACCAAAATAAGTTTCTACTGCTTTCTAACGATGTTTCAGAGGCGATTAGCGACTGCTAAAAAGCTTTACCTTCCTCGTCTTTCCCAAAGCTCCTTTTTCAATAGATCCCTAACAGCAGATCTTATGACTGCACTTCTACTCGGGTACATATTCGCCCTGACAAGTTCATCTAGACCTTCCAGATAAGCTTCTGGTAACAACACAGTTACAAGTTTCATATTCGTTTCACCAGAATATATTATGTAGATAACATGTGGTAAATATAATATTTGATCAACACTTCAGAGTCAAGGCATAGCCGATTACAATGTGTTTAGCTGAAAACCGTGAAGAACTTAACGCCAATAAACATCTCATTTTCATGGATGTGCACCTTAGAAGTTCTGGATTTTTCAAGGATACAGTGAGAAGGTAAATACTTAAATCGTGAAACCACAAACAAGTTGGTAATTTGAAGGTGGAAAGTTAAATTGGAGAAATTTAAACCAGAAGACTTCGTTGAAGCCCAAATTAAAAATTTGAAAAGGGTTATTGGCAGTGAACGAGTCTTGGTGGCTGTTTCTGGCGGTGTTGACAGTACGGCTTGTGCCGTGTTGACTCATAAGGCAATAGGTGAAAACCTTGTCTGCGTAATTTTGGACGATGCTTTCATGCGCCAAGGCGAAGCGGAACATGTTGCTGAAGTTATGTTGAAGCCGCCTTTAAATGTACCAATGAAAATAGTTGATGTTCGTGAACGCTTCCTAGAAGACATGAAAGGTTTAAGGGATGCTGAAGAAAAACGGAAAAGGTTCCGTGAAACCTTCTATCAAGTGCTGAGTGAAACAGCTAAGAAAGAAGGTTGCAGAATCCTTGTGCAAGGTACGATACGTGCAGATATTGATGAAACAGTGGGTGGTGTAAAGACACAGCACAACATCTTGGAGCAGATTGGTATAAACCCTGTGGAACGCTTCGGCTTTAAAGTAGTTGAACCCCTCGTATCCTTATATAAGGAACAAGTGAGAATGATTGCAAGATACTTAGGATTACCCGCTGAGTTTTCTGAAAGGCAACCATTCCCAGGGCCAGGTTTATCAGTTCGCGTGGTTGGAGAGATTCGTCCTGATAAGTTGGATACCGTGAAGAGAGCTACAACCATTGTTGAAAGCGAACTCGCTCAACATAAGCCCAGTCAGTACTTCGCAGTGATCATCGACAACGAAAAAGTACCGAAGCCCGGTAATATTCGCATCCAAGACTGTACGGCTCGAGTTCTCAATGTTCCCTCACGAAACATCAATGTAATAATTTTCAGGGATCAGGCAACTGGAGTGAAGGGTGGCAAAAGGCGCTATGGTGAAATAGTAGGCATAAAGGTTCAAACTATGAATGAGAAAATTCATCACGTAACCCTTCAGAACCTCATTTCCCTTCAAGCAAGAATTATTACTGAGAATCCAGCGGTTACAAGGGTTTTCTACACAGTTAAAAACATCATTGAGAAAAAGCCCTATGTTATTGGCATAAGAGCAGTTCAAACAAAGAATTTCTTGACAGCACAAGTTTCAGAAATACCTTGGAAAACCTTAGACAGAATCGCAGAAAAAGTAATTGAGGAATGCCCGAACGTATCAACAATTTACTATGATGTAACTCCAAAGCCGCCTGCAACAATTGAAATGGAGTGATCGCTATCCGATAAACGTATAAGTGCTTCGAAATGGTTATACCGTGAGCAGTTATGTTTCGAGTGAGAGTACATAAAATCGAGTCTATTCGAGACTTAGATGGAAACCTCGGAAAACGCGTAGAATTAGTTGAAGAACGATCGATTCCACGATTTGTTGTTAGACCAAAAACTGAAGAAGCAAAGGTTGTCCATGATGTCCTTCAAGCAGTGCAGCAACAATTACCAATCATTCCAGCAAGGAAACACCTTGTAACTCCAAAGATAATTCTGTTTCTGACTGAGCAGGAATATGAAAGTTTGGGTATAAACTTTGATGTAAACCAAGCTTATGAAATAACTCTCGAAAATCAAACGATAAAATTCAAGAAAACACCATAGCCTCTTTTCGTATATGCTTTAAGGCTGAACACTTCGGATGAAAAGAAAGTACAAATATCATGTTTCTTAAAGCCTTGTAAATTTTTTGTATTCCGGTTTTCCTACCTTTGTCACAGTAAATTGGGATAGGTTCGTCATCACCATTCTTGTAATACACGTATATGGGATCAAATTTACCTCTAAAGGTAACAACTTCCATAGGTAATTTTAACAAGTTAGCTATCTTCTCAGCTGCAACGCTTACAGATTGTAAGCGCTTTTCGCTTAATTCGAGATTTGAAGTATAAACCAAAAGTTTCCCGCTACAGTTCTCCAATATACTCACCAAGAATACGACGATATGAAAACAGTTTTAAAACAAGTGGTGAAACGACATTTTTACACAGTGGTGAGAGATAAGTTAAAATGAACAATTGGAAACCATAATGTCTCAGAAATTATCTCTACGTAAAGTGAAACTTATGAAAGTTAGAGCTCACATATTTGTAAGTGGCAGGGTTCAAGGGGTCTTTTTCAGATCAGAAGTAAGATATAAAGCCAAGAAATATGGTGTCAACGGTTGGGTTCGAAACTTGCGAAACGGTAAGGTTGAATTCCTATTTGAAGGAATGGAAGATTCTGTGAAGGAGCTTGTAGAGTTTTGCAGGCAAGGGTCACGTGGGGCAAAGGTTACACATGTGGAGGTAAAGTGGGAAAGATATGCTGGAGAATTTGAAGATTTTAAAATAAAATATAGTTTCTAGACACTAATCAATTACCTTTTCTGATGATCTTCTTTCCCCTTTTAAGTGGCACTATCATTGTTTTCGCGTTTTCAAAACTGCTTGTTAATTCTTTTCCTTCAAAAAAATGATCCAAGAAAATGGCCAAGCTTGCGCATTCAGAGTGTGGTTGATTTCCGATTGCCACGTTGAAATCGGAGACAGCGTTTGAGAAGAACTTATTTGGAACTTTTTGGCTTCCAATGACAACTAGTATGTTCCTTTCTGAAGCCTTAATCCTCTGCAGTACATCGTTTGATTGTATGTTTTCTCCGTAAGCTGTGAGGTGAACTACAATTCCGTCTTTTGCTTTCCATTCTCTCACGGCTTTTTTCCAAGGTATTCCCATTTCAAAGGAGAATGATCCCCCCCAGTTTTTAGTGACTTTTTCAATTGTTTCTTTGATTTTTTTATCTTTTAGGTCTGATAGTATGAAGCCTGAGGCTCCTAAAGCCCGTGCTGTTAAAGCAACATGCGTTGTAAGCCTAGTGTCCCTTTGTGGTCTGTGTCCCCACCTTAAGACTACGATTTTAACCATTTCTACCTCTTCTCAAGCTTTTACGGTTTGGGTTCTTTCGATTTTTCCGTTGAATTCTTGCTCTACGCGTTTTCTCACTTTTTCTACGAACCATGGGATTGACTCAAAAACTATGTGGGCTGAACCATCCTTATACTTTAGTTTTTGTACATCTGCACGATTAAATAACCAGGAGATGAAAGACATTGACTCATTGGTTAATGGAATGGTTAAGGAGGCTTGAACATAATTCTTCAGTATTTTTAGTATTTTCTGTTTTAGTATGTCAAAGTTAATTCTATGTAACGCCGAGATGAGCACGGGATTCGACGTTCTTCCCTTTAAGCTTTCAATTTTATGTTTCAATTTTGTTTCCGATAGTAGATCAATCTTGTTCAACACTGTTACTATTGGGATGCCAGTGGCTTCTATCTGGCTTATTGTTTCCAGACAGCAAGAAAGCTTCTTCTCAACAAGACTAATGGGCTCACTTACATCCACCACAAGGAGTATTAAATCTGAATAGATAGTTTCTTCAAGTGTTGAATGGAACGCTACTATCAATGTTAGTGGGAGACGGTCTATAAAACCTACAGTATCTGTTAGAAGAAACTTCTTTCTCGACATTTCAGCGAGCCTTGTTGTTGTTGATAATGTTGTGAACAAGGCGTTGTCCACTGGAACTTTCTCTTCTGTGAGGGCGTTGAACAGCGAGCTTTTCCCAGCATTTGTATATCCTGCTAATGAAATTGACTGGAATCCCAGCTCTACTCTTCTTTCACGGTGTAGAAGCCTTTTCCTTCGGATTTTTTTCAGTTTTCCACGTATAGACTGTACTTGTCTTTTTACCGTTTCGTAGTAGACATCTACTTCATATGTTCCGAGACCCATAAATCCAGGTTGTTCTTCCTTCCTTGCCAGTCTCACCTTTTCCTTTGCACGTGTCAACTCATACTTTAGTCTTGCTAATTGAATTTGCAGTTTTGCCTCTTTTGTTGTAGCTCTTCTAGAGAAAATTTCTAGGATTAATTGGAAACGATCAATGACTTCAACGTCTGTTGCCTTTGTTAAATTATAGGCTTGGACTGGCTTCAGCGGGTTATCAAAGATTACCTTTTTAGCGTTGGTTTCCTTAACCATCTGAGCGAGTTCTTCCACTTTTCCTGAACCTATTTGATATCGGGAGTCTGGTTCTCTAACCTGCTCCATTTTATCTACTATAGTGTATCCTGCAGTTTCCACCAAACTTTTTAACTCACTGAGGGTTGACAATTCAAAGGATTTTCGACGTTGAACTATGATTGCTCTCGTTACTGTTTTTCCTCCACCTTCTTCTTTTCTAATTTAATCAAATCTCCTAATGTTAGTTCATGACTTAAGGGCTTAGAAACCTTTGTCTTTGGAACTTTCTGATCTGAAGCTGGAACAAGTAACTTTATTTTTAATGAATGTCCTAATTTCGTGGTAAGCTTATTATCGGGAGTCATTTTTCCCTTTTCAACGTTCTTAAGAACTGAAACCTTCTCGCTTATTTTTCTACCTAACTCTTCATGTGAAAGTCCTAGTTTCAACCTGGCTTGCCTTATTTTCGCATCAAATTTTTCCACAAGCTCTAGGTTGCTCTCCGCAGCTACTTTTAATGGTCTTTTACTTGTGTGTTCTAATGGCATACGCTTTCCTAAAGCTTTTGTCCTCGGTGTTATTGCTTTTGGTTTTTTTTCTTCCCATACAATTCTTCCATACTTTGCACATTTGCTGCACACTGTTAGTCTCGCTCCTTCAATCACGACTTTGTAGGATTTGCCGTAGATTTTGCGTCCGCAGGCTTCACATCGCACTTGCTGCACCTAGATTGTTTTTATTACATTGTTGTCTTTATAGTTGTCGAATCCTAAAGGCTAGTTAAACGGTGTGATAATTTGGAGGATACTCTTAGACGAATTAGAAGTGTTGCAGATTACCAGTTTGGA
>DAOVFL010000040.1 GCA_030672945.1 Candidatus Bathyarchaeota archaeon
GTTATAGATGGGGAAGAGGACCTGCTTACACTTGTTGCGACAATATATGCGCCAGAAAACTCTTTTGTCGTATACGGTCAGCCACGTGAAGGGATAGTCGTGGTTAGAGTTACGAATCAGAAAAAGGCGGAAGTTAATGAAGTTCTAAAAGTTATGGAAAAATTTTCGAAAAGCTAAATAAAGAGGGAACGTATCAAGTCAACACCATAGCTGAGGAAAACCATGGAGACCGAAATAATATCAGAGAAAAAAAACCTGTTGCTGAAGCGGAAAGAAATACACTTCCAAGTAAATCATGAGCAAAACGGCAGCACGCCACCACGCTTAGAAGTTAGAAAAACCATCGCCAGTGCCTTAAAGGCAAAGGTAGATTTGGTCTTCATTAAAAAAATGGAAACAAAAACTGGCACACATATAGCTATTGGATTGGCAAATATTTATGAAAACATAGATCAAGCGAGACTTGTTGAACCCAACCATATTATCAAAAGGAACATCCCAGCTAAGAAACCGCCAGAAGAAGGAAAGAAATAGAATATGTCGGAAGAACAAAAACCAAAAGAAGAAAAAACTGAAAAAAGAAAGAAAAAAGAGAAAGGAGTTTTCCACCTTTATAAAACAGAAAACAACGAAATCACAAGGCTACGACCAACATGCGAAAGATGTGGACCTGGATACTTTATGGCTGACCATGGTGACAGATACGCTTGTGGACATTGCGGTTTTACACGCTACAAACAGGTTGAGAACAAATAAACATCTTTAAGTTACTCATTACAATAATAGATTTGATGGTTTGAATGATTAGAGTAAATGTTTCCATAACTAATGTTTCCGCTGAAAGATTTTGGGGCGCTCATAAACCCATACCGCCAATTAAGATAAGCACGAACCTTAATCTAGTTGCAGTGGAGAAGAAAAAAGAAGATATTTTAGAAGTGCCCTTCGTTCTAACGATTAATTATAATCCTTCCATAGCTCAGATAAATCTTAAGGGAAAAGCGTTCGTCACTGGAAACAAGGATGAAATTGGCAAGATTCACAAAGATTACAAAGAAAAGAAACCGCCACCAGGGAATATAGTACAGTCAATCTCCAACGTCGTCTTCGTGGAATCAGTATTGATTTCCAAAATCTTGAATATTCCTCCGCCAATTCCGTTACCTAGAATCCCAGCTAAAGGGCCATCAGACAAGAAAACTTCAAAGCTGGATTATAGCGCCTAAAACGACTTTCTTACTCTTCTACTTTAATGGTACATACATTGAAGAGCGAGACGCACCGATTCCAGGCGTTCCATGCTTTACAGGCTTGTTGGTTATCGCAAATTCCCCTAAGTAGTGTCCAACCATCGCCGGCTTCACCTTCACCGAAACAAAGTCTTTACCGTTGTGAACAAGAATTGTAAGGTCAACCATTTCAGGCAGGATAATCATGTCGCGTATGTGGGTCTTAATTATCATGTCGCTTCCTTTTTTAATAGTCTCTTTTGTCTTCCTTATTTTCTCAAGCAACATCCTCTGTTCCAATGTTAAACCGCGTTGAAGACTTCTCCTTTGTCTCGATGGAAGCAAGTTTATGAAATCGTCCATTGACATACTCTGCAGTTGATCAAGCGCAAATCCGCGATATGTAAACTCCCTCGGCATCTTTCCTCAACCTACATTTGCTTTTAAATGCTATAAACCTTATGGGCAGTAATGCAGTTTTACCTTCTTCTCTTCTTTTGTCCCGCACTCCTAGCAGCTATTAATCCGACTTTCTTTCCTGGTGGAGCATGACGTGAGACAGTAGTGACTTTTCGTGCGCTTTTTTTGCTGCTGCCATACGGGTGTAAAGCTGCAATCATAGCTCTTCCACGGGTTCTTGGATATTTGTGTCCTTTCGCCTTCATCATGTGAAACTTCGCACCTGCTTTCAGGAATGGTTTCTCTGTTCTGCCTGCACCTGAAACTACGCCAATCGTTGCTCTGCAATGATCATTCAAATATCTGGATTTTCCTGATGGAAGTTTTATCATTGTTCCTTGAGGTGTGTGCCCTACAACTGTTGCGTATGCTCCAGAAGACTTCGCAATTTTACCGCCGTCTCCTGGATGAAGTTCCATGTTACACACTATGGTGCCTTCTGGGATCTTGCCTACTGGAAGTATGTTCCCAACCTCAACTAAGGCTTTTCCACCCATCTGTATCCGTTGGCTTGCATGAACTCCTTCTGGAACAATGGTGTAACATGTTTTACCATTCTCAAATTTTATAAGCGCAAGAGGTGTACCACGCCCAGGGTCGTGAACTAGGTCTTTGATAACTCCTTCTATTGTTGTTTCAAGATAATCCTTTGTTTCTAATAATGGATATTGTGCTGGAGCAACTCTTTTATGAGTTGAGGACCTAAATGTAGGAGAGTTGCCTCGTCCGCGTCTCTGAACACGAATTCTCTTTCCCATTAATCATTTCACCTCATACATTCTATAATATTCCAAGTTTGATCGCAACATCTACTGCTTTATAATCGGGGTGGAGTTTTACGAAGGCTTTCTTCTTACTTTTCGGTGTGATGAGGACGTTGACTTTTTCAACTTCTACTTCATATAGTTCTTCAACTGCTTTCTTAACGTCTTTTTTGGTCGCTTTAAGGTTAACTATAAAGACTAGTTTATTTTCTTTTTCAATCATCAAGCTTGCAGATTCTGTCATCAGGGGATACAGTATAATCTCGTAGGGATCCATTAAGTCTTCTCACCTTCACCGTAAAGTTCATTCAGCTTTTCAACCGCGCTACTTGTCCAAATCGTAAGTCTTCCAGGATGTGTGCCTGGAGCAAGAATTTCAGCGTTTAAGTTGTTAACAGTTACAATGTCTATACCTGGTAAGTTCCTTGCAGCCTTTACTATTCCCTTGTTTTCAGCAATGACTATTAAGGGGCCTACAGACTGTTTTGTTTTTCTGCCCCTGAGTTTACCTTTTCCAGCTCGGATCTTCCTGCTTTCTTTCACTCTGTAAATGTCGGAGAATACTCCTAAGTTTATAAGAACTTCTTCAACTTTTTTGGTCTTCTTTAACCTTTCCAGTTCACTAATAACTATCGGAGGAATTTGTGACAAGTCTTCAATAGAATGACCACGGGCAGCCACGGTTTTTCTGGACGATGTGGCAGCTATTGCGGAGAACAGAGCTAGCCGTTTCTCTTTTTTTGGAATTCGTTTCACAATCTTTTTTTCTGAGACTGGTGGATGGGCTGCTCTTCCACCTACTGTTCCAGGAGCAAGGGCTGCTCTTCCGCCTGGACCCTTAGTCCTTGGCATTCTGGATATACCTAGGCCAACGCCTCTAGATTCTGCTGTTGTTCTTTTTCCAGCCATGGGGTTTCTGCCTTGCGGTTGAAATCTATGTGATTGGGTCGCTAGGACAGCTCGTTTTATTACGTCTGGTCTTAAGGGCGTTTCGAAGATTTTCGGAAGTTTTATTTTTTTGATGGGTTTTCCAGTGAGGTCAAAGATTTTTCTGGTTTTTGCCATGATTTTTCACCGCTATTTTCCTTGTGGTGATTCAAGGGATATGTATGTGGGTTGTGGCGGTTGTTCTGGTTTGCGTTTTGGTGGACGTGTTGGATAACGTAGTTTTATTGGTCGTTTTTCAGGGCCGGGTATACTTCCATCTAGTATTATGTAGGGTCCCCGGATTATGCCGTATCTTATGAAGCCGCCTTTTGGTGTTACCTCTTTTCCATCTGTTCCCATTTTTAAGATACGTTTGTTTCGTTCTGTTCTTTGGTGGAACCCCATCTGTCCTGCTCTTGGGACACTGTGCATTACATGTGCTGGTTTCCATGGTCCCAGTGTTGCTATACCTCTTTTTGTTTTTCTTGCTTTGCGTTGGAGTATTCTTACTCCCCAACGTTTTACCGGTCCTTGGAAACCTTTTCCAGTTGTTACTGCTACTACATCTATGCATTGGCCTTCCTTGAATATGTCAGCTGGAGATATTGGTTTTCCAAGCAGTGTTTTCACGTATTCAAATTGTTGTTGGATTGTACCTCCACAGACCTCTATTTCCATCATGTCCGGCTTTTTCTTTGGCACACTAGCCTTTTTGGGTTGTGTGACTGCAATAACACGTATTTTATTCACTTTCCCCAGGTTTTCCTCGATTTTTCTGAGGTTTTCTTCCGTGTTGAAGTTTTTCGGTATCGTCAATACTCGATCAAGTTCTTTTAGCGGTTTTTCCATCCAAGCTTCTGTTAGGGTTTGTAAACCGTAGGGGGTTTTTATGTAGGCTCTTACAGCACATATTAGCATGGATGGTGTTTCTAGGATTGTGGCTGGGTGGATTACTTCTTTTCCATAGTTTGGTGAGCGCTTCCTATCTTCCACTGTAAATAGGTGAGTCATCCCAGCTTTGTAGCATAAAAAAGCTAGAAGCGTTGGTGTTTCCGCCTTTATTTTCGGCCAGTACCGAATTCTACCTAAAATATATTTAGCGCGTTTCCTAGGTGAATATGAAAGGGAACCACGTTTTGGTGCATGCTTCTTTCTGTGACCCATTATTTTCCAGCTTCGCGTAGTATAAGAATGAAAACATTAGGGTGCTAATAATATCCTAAGAGGTACCATTTAGGATTGTTCTCATTCCTTTTAACATGTGCTTGAAAGAGACAGAACAAGGACATATTTATGTCTTTATCCCTAATATTCGAACCTTCCACACTTCTATATTCATTCACTCGATTTCAAGCAGCGCACCCTTGTTCTAAACTGACATATTAAACATTGAGTGCAATCAGCTACTTCTTATGCTGCTTCATTCTCGCTTTACCTAGATTTAAGACTGAACTCTACGAAAAAACTGGAGTGCAAAAGGTAAAATCCATATGCAAACCACAATTCTTCTTGATAATGGGATTTTCGCCGTTTCTGGCATCCTATATATCCGATCGAATACTGTTCATTCTTGCATTTAATCGGATTTCTCAACATTGATTAGACGCAGTTTCAGGCGTTATAACTTTAATGCTACGTTACATAGACTATTAGAAGCAGAATGAGATCCATCAAGAAGCTTAGTAATAGCTACAGATGGCATGTGCAGAGGGCACCAGGTGCAAATTCTCTTTTTGGAGGTTATATGACTGCTACAGACTAAAAAAACGGAAAGTGGATGGATGGAAAGTCATTTTTGAAAATTAGTTATATTTGAACTTACTAGACTGACAAGCGGAATTTGAGGGCTGTTAACTGTGACCAGTAAACTGAGCATTTTTCCCCAGAATTTTAAATTATGATACCCAGTCTTATATCGCTTGAAGAAGGAAAAATATTGCTGTGTGCAGATAACCTGAGGAAAGAATTTCCGTTTATCAGAGACATGTATGGTATTCTTAGGGCAAGTTGGGTTTTCACGAACTTTGCCATAAATATTTCTGCAACCTATTACTCACCCCATGTAAATGAATTAGTGTGTTGTTTGAACTCCATTCAAGGATCACCTATTGTGAAACTATCTATGCGAGTAAGTAAAGAGGGGGTGTATGGAAATACAATCTGACAAGGCAACATTTAGAAGTTATCTGTTTTTCTGGTCTGGACAATTAGTTTCATTGTTTGGTTCATCTATTGCACAATTTGTTATTATTTGGTGGATAACCTTAGAAACAGGGAGTCCCTTGTACTTAGCGATTGCTTCGCTTTTAGGTCTTGCTCCTATGGTAGTTCTAACGCCTTTTGCTGGAGTGTTTGTGGATCGTTGGAACCGTAAAGCATTAATTGGTATCGTTGATTTATTACAAGCTCTAGTAACTGTAGCAATTATCTTTTTATTTCTGTTAGGCAGTGTTTCAATTTGGCAAATTTTAGTATTACTTACTCTTAGAGGCGTTTTTCAAGCCTTCCACACTCCTGCGACATCAGCTATCATTCCATTAATGGTTCCCAAGGGCAGACTAAGCCGAATAAATGGACTAAATTACCTCTTTTCAGGCGCCGTCACCTTAATCGGACCAGTTATCGCAGCACTCCTACTAGAATTCTGGAAAATCAGTCAAATTCTTTGGATTGACGCTGTCACTTTTCTAGTAGCATTGATACCTCTCTTGGTAATTAGAATACCTTCTGTGAGAAAGAGAGGAGATAAATCTTCTTTTGCGGATGAGTTTATGGAAGGCTTGACGTTTATTAGGAATGCAAAGGGGCTTCTATCTTTGATCACACTCGCAACTGTATTAAACTTCTTGCTGGCACCCCTAGTCACTCTGCTTCCCTACTACGTAAAATTTGACCACTTAGGAGAAGCTCCAGACCTTGCATTTGTTATGGTGTTTTTACAAGGTGGAATTCTTGCTGGGGGATTATTAATGTCGGTTATAAAAGGGTTCAAAAGGAAAGTAGTAGCTATCACAGCTTCTATTTATGTTATCTTTCTAGCATATGCCATTGTAGCTCTTACTCCTACGGGGCTATTTTGGTTCATGGCATTAGGAATATTAATCGCAGCTTTTTGTGCTCCAGTCGCTAATGTGTCAACTCAGACAATAGTTCAAACTGTTGTTCCCATGAAAATGCAGGGTAGAGTAACCTCAGTTCTTTCAGCGTTGTCCTCTGCTGCAATGCCCTTTGGCATGATTCTCTCAGGAACAATAGTAGAACTCACAGGAACAGCCAATCTTTTTCTTGGGTGTGCTGCATCAGGCATACTGATATTAACACTTTCATGGGTCTTCACTGACATTAAGAAGGTGGAAGAAATGGAAAATACTTCAACCAACAAACTTGCACATTAGACCAAATGGTAAAACAAACCATATAGGAAAGACAACAGCAGAAAACTAAATAATATTAAGTCCATTATAGTCAGAAACTCGCAGGGTCAGTCATTAGTTTAATTTATTGGCAGCTGATAAGTTGTGATCACTCTCAAGCTATAGAATCCTTGAAGCATATTGAAGGCGAAAAAAAGGTTTATCATGAAACTGTAAATATTTATGATGCCGAAGGCGAGTTCACCATTGCCCGGGGAAGACTTTCTCTAGGGGAGATTCCCCCCCCCTCCACCTACCGTTTTTAGAGGTTTTCTAGTGTACACAGAAATGAATTTCAAATCTTCATTGAAGAATCATAAGGCTTTACTTTATTTGTGCAACATTGCTACACATGAACTTATGAAAAACAGTGTGATAACAATTGTCTTTCGAAAATTGGCTATACAGAAAGGCTAATGAGAATACACATAGCGAAATCATAGCATTCTTGATGATGATTTTAGGTACGAACTTGCTGATGGGAGGCCTACTTGTAACAATTATTGTAGTTGGGGAGGCAAGTTTTCTTTCATTTTTCGCTCAGGCGTCCCGCAGCCTCTCCGCTGTTCTAGGGCTCATCCTAACACTTGTAGGATTCTTTTTTGTCTTAATCGGGTTCATACTCGTTGTCCACTATGACAAAGAAAAATCTTGGTACATAAATGAAATAGAAAAATCTACTACACGTAGAAAAGGAAAAACTAACATCAAGACGATTAACGAAATGCTAAAAGAACATACTTATAAAAGAAAAAGAAGCTAGAACCTAATACTTGTCGCACTTGTATAATTACCAAACCTTTCTTGTTGGATGCCGCTTTTGATACTTATTATGTGTTCATAAACGTTTTATCTGGTGTAAAACTTCAGATAAAAAGTTAGATATCTTGTTACAACATGAGCGTGAAATAAGAAGTTGATTTAGATGGTTAGATCTACTACTGAAATTTCAACGGAAATCGTTGTAGGTTTAACCGAGAAGGTGCCGATACGGGTTTTGCATGTGG
>DAOVFL010000031.1 GCA_030672945.1 Candidatus Bathyarchaeota archaeon
AAGGTTAAACTGATTTCAAAGGATTATCGTATGGGTAAAGCAAAAGTAAAAAATTGTTATAGAAGGAGAATACTTGAGAAATGGAAGAATTACAGGAAAGGCTCATACATTTAAGAGAACAGAGAAATGAGCGAGATCCTAAGGCAAGAGAAATAGCCAAGAAAAGGAACAAGCTTAATGAACAGGTCAAGGATTTACGCATTGAAATTCGTGAACTAAGATGCGAAAGGGACGAATTAAACAGAAAAGTCAAAGAACTGAAGCAACTGCGCGAAAAGACAAAAACTGAAATTCATAACAAAATCAGGGAAATAAAAGAGCTAGATCAACGAATTAAAGTCTTAGCAGAGAAAAAACCTTTAAGAAACCTTCAAAATCTACAGAAAAAACTACAGGAAATAGAATGGAAGATTCAAACAACGGTCCTAAGTCTTCAAGAAGAGAAAGAACTTGTTGATCAGGTTAGACAAATTGAAACCAAAGTGAATATTCATAAAAAGCTCGAGACGACGCGTCAAAAAATGTTTGAGTTACAAACTGAATTGAAGGCCATAGAAATCGAAAACCAACGATATCACAAGAAACTGACAGAAACAGCACAGAGAAGTCAAGAAATCCATGATAAAATGTTGGAGAAAATCAATAAAGCCAGAGAGCTTGAAATAGAAGCAGATAATATACATCAAAACCTTCTAAAGATAAGACAAGAGCTGAAGCCCATTCGAGAAGAAATAACAAAGATTCTGAATCAAATAAAACTGCAGAGGGAAGAAAAGCGAAAGGAGGAAGAGCAGGAGAAAAAGAAAAACGAAGAAGCCTTGAGGAAAAAAATTAAAAAAAAGGCAAAGGAAAAACTGAAGCGAGGTGAAAAGTTAACATGGGGCGAGTTCCAACTTCTCGCAGAGAAGGGAAAGACAACGCAAGATTAAAGTGAGAATATATACCTTATATTGGAGAAAAGACAGCAAGATGACGGCAGAAGAGAAAGATCAAAAACGAATTCTAATCTTATGCGTAGATAGAGATGGTGATTTAGGGACAAAAGTGGAGATTAAAACTCCTGTTATAGGAAGGGATGGAAATCTTAATGCCGCTGTAGCCTTAGCTTTACGAGATCCTGAGGAACCAGATGCAAATGCAATGTTCGAGGCTGTACGTGTTTATGACCGTTTGCACAACGAAAGTGAACCAAGCGAAGTTTTCGAAATAGCAACAATCTGTGGATCCGAATTAGGAGGAGTTGGTGCAGACAGAAAAATTGTTGCTGAACTCGGTGAATTGCTAGTTTCTTTTCCGGCAAATGAGGTTATTTTGGTTACGGATGGGTATTCAGACGAGGCTGTTCTGCCACTTATAGAGTCAAGAGTACCTGTCTCATCTGTTAGGAGAATAGTGGTGAAACACAGCAAATCGATCGAGGAAACCGTCGCTCTGTTCACGCGATACATGAAATTAGTAATGGAGAATCCACGTTACTCCCGCGTCGTTTTAGGTGTACCTGGACTACTTTTTCTAATCTTAGGATTCCTCTCAATTTTTAATCTACTTTATTATTATTGGATAGCTTTCATCTTCGTTGTAAGCACTTTCATGCTGGTAAAAGGATTTGGAGTCGATAAAACAGTCCAAAAATCTTACAGATGGATTAAAGAGTATTCTCCCCCGCCTCTTCCAGTTCAAATTTCAACTTTCTCCATGATTGCTGGAATATTATGTGTAATCGTTGGCGCTTATTTAGGAACGACGAAGATTCCAATACCTCCAGATATTTCTGGGTGGCTTAGTAACTTGCCACAGATCGCTGGATACTTCATTGACGGATCCATAGATCTCCTAATAGTAGGCGTTTGCGTAGTACTGGTGGGAAAAGCTATACGTTCATATTTCGAACGCGACATTAGGCTACTGCGTAACGCAGTCTTGATAGTTCTGATTGGCTGGTCTAGATGGATTCTTAAGGGGACTTCAGAAGTGCTGATTGTGCGAGGAAGTTACGAAAAACTCGTTTTCTCCATAATCATAGGCATTCTAATAGGCATAGCCTCCGTTCTGGTCATTATTGTAATCCATAGATCTACAAGAGGATTTTTCAAGGAGACCAAAGAACAAATTGAAGAGTTTGGGGAAAATTAGAATTGCAGTTATCGGCGGAACGGGGTTCGATAAATTATTCAGAAAAACTAGAGAATTGCGTTTAGGAACTCCATATGGAATAGCACCACCGCTCCATATTGGAAAGATAGGTGGCAAAAGAGTGGTCTTTCTGCCGCGACATGGATCGAGTCATTCTGTTCCTCCACATAAGATAAATTATAGGGCAAACATTTACGCGTTACACGAAATTGGTGTGGAGAGAGTATTAGCCACTAATGCTGTAGGTGCGATAAATACTAACTTTAAACCTGGTGACATTGTTGTTCCTCATGATTTCGTTGATTTCACAAAATCTCGTTTAACCACCTTTTACAATGAAGCTCCTGTAACCCATATTGATGTTTCTCAGCCTTACTGTCCAGAAATCCGCAAACTGCTAATCAAAACGGCTGAAGAATACGGATTTCATGCTTGGAATAAAGCCGTGCTTGTCTGCACCGAAGGACCTCGTTTCGAAACTCCTGCAGAGATCAAAATGTTTAAACGTTTGGGCTGTGATGTTGTCGGAATGACAGGTATTCCTGAAGCAGTGCTTTCGAGGGAGCTTGAAATGTGTTATGCATCTGTCTGTTACGTTTCAAACATGGCAGCTGGAGTGCAAAGGCGGTTAACAGCCCTTGATGTTTCTAAAGTTACAAAAGTTTTTCATTCTAGAATTGAGCAAATTTTAATTACAACTATTAGATCCCTACCCAGTAGACGGAATTGTCCATGTATGAATACGCTTAGAGATGCGAGGTTCGAGTGATAAATGCTTGAAGGATTCCTCTCTGCTATTGGTGCATATAAATTCTATGAAAAGTGGCTTTGGCATCAAGTTAAGAACGGTGTGAAACTGGAACACATAGCAATAATTCTGGATGGAAATCGCAGGTGGGCATCTGAGAAGGCTATTGACCCCTGGTTTGGCCATGAGAAGGGAGCTGAAAAAGTTGAACAGCTTCTTGACTGGTGTTTGAAAATCGGTGTTAAATCCATAACTCTTTACGCTTTTTCTACAGAAAACTTCATTCGCTCCGGCAAGGAGGTTGAAGAAATCATGCGAATTGCGCAAGAGGAATTTCAGAAAATTCTAACAGATGAGCGAATACACAAGAATAAGATTCACGTAAAAGTTATTGGAAGATTAGCCCTGCTGCCAAAGGACCTGCAGAATTTCATAATGGATGTTGAAAATGCAACGTGTGATTATAATAAATACTTTTTGAACATTGCGCTGGCCTATGGTGGAAGAGCGGAAATTGTAGATGCTGCGAAGAAGATTGCAGAAAGGGTGCATGCAGGAGAGTTAGGTCTGAAGGAAATCGATGAACAGCTATTTGAAAAATATTTGTATACGTCGTACATGCCAAAACAGGATCCAGACCTAATTATAAGAACTTCTGGGGAGGAGAGATTGAGCGGTTTCTTGTTATGGCAGTCAGCTTATAGTGAACTGTGCTTTTTGGATGTCTACTGGCCAGATTTCAGGTATATAGACCTTTTACGGGCTGTTAGAACTTTTCAAAGGCGAAAGAGACATTTTGGCAAATAGTAATTATGCTCTCTTTTTAGCGCTTACAATTGAGATGATGTCTCTATCTTTAAGTGTATAGTCTTCTCCTACTCTTTTTCTTTCTCTTGCTTCTATTGCGTAGATGAAACTTTCACCAAGCTCCGTATGAATTATATAGGCAAGTTGGCGTGCCGTTGTTCCATAAGGCACAAGGTAGGCATCTGGAAGAATTCTTCCTTTATGATCTGCTAAATGCTCCACATCCTCAACAGGATAAACAGTGATCATGCTTAGAAGTTTAAAGAAAGCCGCGTTTATCGCTTCCTGAACACCTGTTGAACCAAATCTAAGTAGAATTTTCTCCCTCACGGTCTCCAATGCTTTAACTTGGTTTTCATTTAGCTGTTCAGGCTTGCTTATTTTGAAGTTGCAGTCTCCAGGTCTATAATCTATTAGTTTTTTCTCTGCAGCTCGCCTTACAGCAAGTTCAGCTTCTGCAGAGCAAGGCACCACAATGTAATTCAGTTTTTGCAGCCTTTCAAGATTTTCTTCAGCTGCAGGCACATCTATTTTGTTCGCTGCTATTAACATTGGTTTGGAAATTTGTCTGAGCGTGTCCACGAATCTAAGGAAGTCTTCCTCACTCCAAACAGTTGGTTTATCCGCGTTTAACCCTGTTCTCCTTATTGACTCAGATATGTGGCTTCTTTTTATTGCTAAGCCACTTAGCCTTTCTTCAAGCATAGAGAAAAGATCCTCTTTTGATTCTGTCTCCACGGTTCTGGCGATCTTAGGCCAATCTCGTCTAAGAATGTTCGCCATCCACATGGTTATTTCATTTTCCAGAAATTTAACATCCTCCAATGGGTCGTGTTCACCGGGCTTGCAGATTCTTCCTTCACAGTCAGTTCCACCAGAAGCATCAATAATGTGGATTAAAGCATCCGCCTTCCTAATTTCATCCAGAAACTGGTTTCCCAAACCTTTTCCTTGCCATGCACCGGGTACAAGGCCTGCACAATCAATCATTTCAACAGGGATAAGTCTTATTCCGTTAAGGCATAGAGAGTTAACAGGATTATCTTTGACATTGAATTCTTTACATGCACATGGTGTTCGAACATATCCAATTCCTCTGTTTGGTTCTATTGTTGTGAATGGATGACTTGCAATCTTAGCTGGTATAAGGGTTGTAGCACTGAAGAACGTGGATTTACCAGTATTTGGTTTCCCAACTATCCCTAACAATTTAGAATGGGATTTTTTAACTCGAGTAATTACCAAGTTGCTCCAAGTTAACTTTAGGCATTTTCACATTTAATAACTTTAATGCCGCGCATGCTTCCTAAGAATATAAAAAAAGGGGGAAATCGTGGTTATTCGATTACGGTTAATGTTAGGGTGGATTCGCTGATCAGGATTAACTGGTTTTTAGAATCTATTAAGAAGGTTTTGAAAACTTGTCCAGGTACAATTTCTGGTTCATCATAGGTTTCCGTTAAGTATCCGAAAGTGACAATTGCTAATCTACCGCTTCCACTCTTGCCGGGGCACTCTCCTCGTAGAGAACCTCCAAGTAATAGAAGGTCTTCAAGACTGTCTGTTGAGTTTACAAACAGGGGGAAATCGTCGCCGACAAAACCTCCGGGGATCATTTCAAGAACTTTCAGATGGCTTGAATCGTAGACTATTGCAACCTGCCAAGCATATAAATCGTCAACATCATTTACGTCAAGAGCCATTTTGAAGGTTCCTATAATTTCAGGTGTTTGAATGTTTTCCTCTAAGGAAGTAGGTGCCAAAAGCGTTGCCAACACATGTCCTGATACTGAAGCGCACAGTGCTAATGCAATTAACATCAACAGTTTTTTCATTTTTTTATTATGAAATATCATGTTGAATCCTCATGATTGAGAGGGTGAGAAAATAGAATAAAAAGGTTGACGTAATAGAAACCAACTTCTAGAGTTAGTTGGTTGTTATTGAATTTGATAAGAACTACGAGGAGAACAAGCATTTACATGTGGTGCGTAAAGTCAATTCAACAATTAAAACATGTATCTGAATGAGTGGTTGAAAAGTGTTTTTTACGCAATCATTTTTATTGCATGCTTCCCAAGTTAAAATTTGGGACTATTAATGGATTCAAATCCGTTATTGATGGGCAAGAATAGAAGTCGAACAGAGATAATCGCTACTATAATCACTCTTGCTCAGAATGGTGTGTCACGATCCAAGATAAAGGAAAAAGCGCATTTAAATTCTAGGCAATTTAAGCGTTATCTAGAAGAATTGACTAAACTGGGTTTAATTGAAGTAAACACTGTGAATGGAAGGAAAGTTTACATTACAAGCCAAAGAGGAAATGAATACCTGAACCAACATAATACACTAAGTAACTTCCTCATGTAAGAAAGTCGTAGAATGTGCACCTGAAAATTCTTATAATAAGCTTCATCATCTTCGTGATTGCCTAATAACGCTAACTACTAATGAGATTCACTTCTAAATTAAAGATTGGAACTCCTTATGAATGAAACTTCTCCTTCTGAAATCTTATTCTGTTTGGTTTTGGTTTCGTTTGAGGAAGAATAACCCAATTAACATGAGTGCTATTGGAATGCTAATGAATATGACAATTACTTTTATGATTAACATCCAAGCATCTTGTAGTGCTTTTTCGATATTTTCAAGAGCATGAACCACATTTGATTCCACAATCTGTGGTTTTTCATCCAAAGAATCTAAAGCATTTTGCAATTGAAATTCTCCTTCAAGAAACTTCTGTTCAACCATTTTAAGGTCGGAAGGAAAAATCAGTGATGTTCCAAAGATTCTTCCTAAGAAAATTATAAATCTCGTCTGCCCCATTTTTTGGATAGTACTGACGGTATTTTCGATAAAACTATCGTAAGAAACATCCGTTGAGCAAGGTTTCAATGAAACTGTTTGTTCATCTTCCACATTTTCTTCTTCACAATCAAAGACGTAGTTGGCATATGGAATCGCCTCGGGGATGCTCTGAATAGAACTGAAATGTTTGTCATCAATCTTGTCGAACAGCCGCCAAGTGACGTCTACAGGTATCCATCCATAGCTCTCCAAGTAATATTCAGCCCACATATGTCCATCCTCCAAAGTCTCTCTTGTGTGATGAAAGGCAAAGCCAGCTTGAATTCTTGCAGGTATTCCAGCGGATCTACACAATGCAACAAAGAGGTAGGAGTATTCAGAGCAGTCACCAACTCCGTTCTCTAAAGCCCACAAGGCTCCTCTCTCTTCATCTTGAACCTTGTAATGTATGTGGCGACGTACAAAATTGTATATTTTCAAGGACTTCTCGTGCCAACAATCTACATTATCAGTGAGGTTGCGGGCTAATGAGATTATTTTGGAACAATTGCATTCTATTAGTTCTTCTGGCTCGGTATACTTCTTGTATAGATCTGAACGTGTATCATAATTTTTTACAAGGCTGGAACTGATCAGGTAACGGATATCGAAAGAAACTACATAATAATTTAACTCTATGCTGAATGTTTGACCTTCGCTTATTATCAAGTCATTCCGGTGGTAGTATATATTTCCAGAACTGTCATCCACTTTTGAAAGAGAAACATTTTGAAGAATAACATAGCGTCGTGCGGTTTCGTTCTTAATTACAGGAATGAAAAGCTCTCCTCTAACTGGTGTGGGAGAATGATTTATGATTCGAATAACATGTTTAAGGCTTCCGATATACACATCTCTAATTTCGTATTTGAGAAGTTCAGGGCTCTCTTCCTGCATTTTTCCTGAGGAGGATGGCCAAACTGTAGAACAGAAAATAAGGTAAAGACTGAACAAGCAGACAAGCGATGTTACGATTCTACGTGATAAACGCAACTGGCATCCTTCTGTTTAGCTATCAACAACTGTTAGGGCAATATAAAAATATTCGAAACTCTATATGAGCGTAAGCTTTGATCGTGTAGGAGAAAAGTGTATTGGAGTTAAACCTTGGTAAGAAAAAACTTGTTGAAATGTATAAAAAAATGTTTGAAATCCGCTCTTTTGAAGAGAAGGTTTTTGAACTTTATGCTCAAAACCTTGTTCCAGGCACAATACATCTTTACGCTGGAGAAGAAGCCGTCGCGGTTGGTGTTTGTAGCAACCTTAGAAAAGACGATTATATTACGAGTACTCATCGTGGACATGGCCACTGCATAGCTAAAGGAGCCCTGCTAAAACGGATAATGGCTGAAATTTTAGGTAAAAAGACGGGATACTGCAAAGGAAAGGGCGGTTCAATGCACATCGCAGATTTCAACGTGGGCATGTTAGGTGCAACAGCCGTTGTAGGAGCTGGATTACCAATAGCTATGGGAGCTGGATTATCCATAACACTTAAGAAAACAGATAACGTTGTAGCATGCTTTTTTGGGGATGGAGCTTCAAATCAAGGAACATTTCATGAGGCTATAAACATGGCAGCTGTATGGAAGCTTCCTGTAATTTTTGTATGCGAGAACAACATTTACGCCATGGGAACCCGGCAATCAACAGTTATGCTCGTAGAAAACATTGCAGAAAGAGCTTCAGCATACGGAATTCCTGGTGTTACAGTAGATGGAAATGATGTCATAGCAGTTTATGAAGCGGCACGAGAAGCTGTTGAAAGAGCCAGAAAAGGCGAAGGCCCTACACTCATCGAGTGTAAAACCTATAGGCGTAAGGGGCATTCTAGGATTGACCCAGCCAAGTACAGACCAGCAGAAGAAGTTGAGGTATGGTTACGTAAAGACCCAATTAAACGGTTCAAGGAAAAGCTTCTTGGTGAGAATGTTCTAATGGAAGATGAGATTCAACAGGTTGAAAGGGGAATCCTGATTGAAATAGAGGAAGTAGTTAAATTTGCCATGGAAAGTCCCTATCCAAATGCAGAAGAAGCCTTAGAGGATGTATACGCTTAGATTTTGAGGAATGAAAATGCGGAAGACAACCTATAAGGAAGCATTAAGAGAAGCGTTAAGAGAAGAGATGCGAAGAGACCCAACAGTTTTTCTGCTCGGTGAAGACATTGGAAGATACTGGGAAGGAGCGTTCAAAGTCACAAAGG
>DAOVFL010000004.1 GCA_030672945.1 Candidatus Bathyarchaeota archaeon
CTTCAACATGAACATACCCACACGTGTAGGTTTTCAAACACCCTTCACAAACGTAACCTTAGACCTTACAGTTCCGGAGTTTATGAAAGACGAACCGGTTATCGTCGGCGGAAAAGTGATGAACGAAACTTATGATGCTATGCAAGAGGAAATGGACATGTTCAACATTGCCTTCTCAAATGTCATGTACGAGGGAGACTCAAAAGGTAGGGTTTTCACGTTTCCAATACCGACCTACAGCATAACAAAGGATTTCAACTGGGAAAACACAGTATCTCAGAGACTGTTTGAAGTCACAGCAAAATACGGTGTGCCTTACTTCTCAAACTTCATAAGCAGCGACATGAAACCTGAAGACGTTAGGAGCATGTGCTGTCGTCTGAGAATAGACAACAGGGAATTGCGCAAGCGTGGCGGTGGTTTCTTCGGAGCAAATCCGTTGACTGGTAGCATAGGTGTCGTGACGATGAATCTTCCGAGAATGGGCTATTTAGCGAAGGATGAAGATGAATTCTTTGAATGTTTAGAGGGAATAATGGAAACTGCAAAGTACAGTTTAGAAATAAAGAGGAAAGTGCTTGAAAAATTCACAGATAATGGATTGTACCCGTACTCTAGGCGTTATCTCCATCTCGTAAAGGAAGGTTTTGGGAAATACTGGAAAAACCACTTCTCAACAATAGGTCTAGTTGGCATGAATGAGATGCTGCTGAACCTCTTCGGATGTGGTATAGGAGCTCCCGAAGGATTGAAATTTGCAGTAAAAGTGCTAGACTTCATGCGTAACAAACTGGCAGAATTCCAAGAAGAGACTGGAAGTATGTATAACCTTGAAGCAACACCGGCAGAAGGAACATCATACAGGCTTGCCCGTATAGACAAAAGGAAACATCCAGACATAATTGTGGCTAATGAGAGATACCTTTCAAAAAGCACTGAACCTTTCTATACGAACTCTTCACAGTTGCCAGTGGATTATGAAGGAGACTTGTTTGAAGCCTTAGAACATCAGGACAGGCTACAAACTCTTTACACTGGTGGAACCGTCTTCCACATATACCTTGGTGAGAGAGTCTATTCATGGAAGGCAGCAGCTGAACTCGCTAGAAAAGTGGCTTGGAACTCTCATTTACCATATTTCACTCTAACCCCAACTTTCAGTGTGTGCCCAACCCACGGCTACGTAAGCGGTGAACAAAGGCAATGCTTAATATGCGGAGCAAAATGCGAGGTTTACTCAAGGGTTGTTGGTTACCTCAGACCTGTTGACCAGTGGAATGATGGTAAGCAAGCTGAATTTGCAATACGTAGAAGCTTTGACAAATCTGCTGTGTTGGCCACTGTACCCGCATGAGTGAAGCCTATATGAAGTTCAGTGGCATCCAAAAGACAAGTTTAATAGATTTTCCAGATAGAATAGCAACTGTGCTTTTTACGCCTAGCTGCAATTTACGCTGTCCCTTTTGCCACAACTGGAGAATAGTACTGGACCCTAAACCCCCATTCATCAACGAAGAAACAGTGATCCAAATCCTTGAAAAGCGTAAAAAATTTGTAGATGCCGTGGCTGTAACAGGCGGGGAACCAACATTACACCGGGAACTTCCAAAATTTCTAAGAAAACTTAAGGAAAGAGGCTTTGCAGTTAAACTTGACACAAACGGGTTTTTCCCCAAGGTTCTAGAGCAATGCTTGCCCTACGTGGATTATGTTGCCTTGGACGTGAAAACCTCTTTGGAAAAGTATGGGCGTCTAGGCGCAAAAGATACGGCTGACTTCCTACGTACAGTAGAAATTTTGAAGAATGGAAAGGTTGAATACGAGTTCAGAGCCACGGTTGTACCAGGCTTCGTTGATAAGGAGGATATTTCGAAGATGGGTGAAATCGTTGAAAGTGGAAAATGTTTTGCTTTTCAACAGTTTATTCCCGGTGAGGTGTTGGATAAAACGTTTAGAACGGTTAAGCCATACGACGCCGAAGTTATTAGAGCTTTTTCGGAAATGATGAAGCATTATGTTGATGAAGTAGTGCTTAGGGTCTGACGGAAGTAAGTTATTTAATTCAAAAATGAAAAAGGTTCTAGTAGGCAGATACTCCTACAAATTTCAGCTTCTCAAGCTTCATTGAAGGGACTGTTGTTACTTCAACCATTTCAAGTTCTTTGCCGATCATCGAGATATTCTTTAAAGCTGAAAGCATGCTATCTGTGAACCGCATATTTACGATTGGCTTAGATATTTCACCGTTCTCAATCAGGAAAGTTCCATCCCTTGTCAGCCCCGTTAGAATGGCCTTTGCAGGTTCAACAGGATTCACATAATGAAACGTTGTAACAAATATTCCACGCTTTGTTTCAGCTACTTCCTCTTCCAAAGTAGCATCTCCTGGGTTCACAATTAAGTTGAAGGGCATAGGCCGCTCGGAATAATAGTCACTGATAGGAGGTAAAGCGTGTCCAGTACTCTTCTTTCCTTCCTTTCCAGCGGTGAAAGAGTTGTGACATATACTCTGTTCTGAAACAGCTCCATTTTTTATTAGCTGAGTAACCCTTTTCGGAACTCCTTCGCCATCTATTGGCGTTGCATAAAGTGTCATTGAATCCGTACCATCATCCTTCACGTTCAGCTTGCCATCGAAAACCTGCTGATTTAGACAGTACTTAACGAAGGATCGTCCATCTTGATACGAAGTAGCTGAAAACCCAATGTAACCTAGATACATCAAAAGGGTTGCAGAAGCCAAGGGTGACAGAACAACAGGATATTCGCCTAGAGAAAGCTTTATTGGATTTATACTCTTCACTGATTTTTCAGCGGCATCTTCAGCCAGAATAACCGGTTGAATATCTCTAACACGTCTTGAATATTTTTCAGCTGTTCCAAAACCCTCTGAAGTTCCGGATTCAGATATAACCGTAGTTTTCATCTCCGCCAAAGACATTCTAGCCCATGCTGAAACACCCAACGAATTAGTTACAGCATAAGCCATTGAACCACTTGAGAAGTATCCTGCAACAGCCTTCACAATCGACGATTTTGAATGTGCTGTATCAATTGCCTCCTTAACTTTCTCCGCTCTGTATTTAGGCGTACAGTTAGCTGTTTCCTCATCAAATGCTCCTTCAATAGGAGTCCAAGGCTTCGATTCAGGTAAGCTTCTAAAGTCTTTGTTTGGCGGTGAAGCCTTGGCATTCTTCACAGCTTGCATCACAGCCTTTTCAATTTGTACTCTTTCCAAAGTGTTGATACGTGTGTTGCTGGCTTGCTTGTTAAGGACCACCTTAATTAATACTCCCCCCTTTTTCGTGGCAATATTCTGATGTATCTGAGAATTCGCAAATCGTGTTAACGCCCTGTCGATCAGAAACGCCGAAGCTTGCACTTGATCTAGATTTTGTTTCATAGCGTATTGTACAGTCTTGGTCGCAATTTCTAACAATCTTTCTGTAATCATAACTCTCACTTCACTACATTAATCCAACCCGTACTTTACGGAATCTTGCAGTTCCACAGCCATGTCCAACATACATCACTTGACCTGGAACACCTTTGCCACAGTTTGGCACACCATGCATCACCCAGTCATCTTTGCTTACAGCGTCACATGAACCCCAGAATTGTGGAGTAACACCCATGTAAGTTGGATTCTTAATCATATTCTCTTTGCTTCCATTCTTTATTCTCCATCCGATTTCTGCACCAAACTGAAAGTTTACGCGTTTATCGTCAATACTCCATGAGCGATTAGTCATCATTAAAACACCATCTTTCGTATCTTCGATAACATCTTCAGTCTTCCAATCCCCTGGTAATAAGTTAATGTTTGTCATACGAATAAGCGGTAAGGCCAAAGGCGAGTCAGCCCGCATTCCACCACTACTTTCCGCAAGATTTAACTCAGCTGCAGTCTCACGAGAGCTCTGATACCCAACAAACAAGCCCTCCTTAACCAAGTACACCTTTTTCGCTTTTGTTCCCTCGTCATCGTAGCCGAATGTTCCAAGCCCATGTGGAACTGTGGCATCAGCTACTATGCTTACATTGTCTGAACTATATCGAAAGTTTCTAAGTTTATCAGGAGTAAGAAAACTTGTTCCAGCATAATCCGCTTCTGTGCCTAATACGCGATCAAGCTCTGTTGGGTGCCCGCAACTCTCATGGACCTGTAAAGCAAGCTGGTCGCCTGTGAGAATTAAGTCCATTTCTCGCGAAGGGCATTTCTCAGCTTCAAACAGTCGCAGAAGTTCTTGTCCAGTTTCCTTCGCATGTTCAACCAACGCGAAAGATTCAAAGAATTCATAGCCGCTTGTGGCATTATTACCTCCGAAAGAAGATGGGTATGATCTTGTTTGCATTTCTCCATTCTTAACAGCTGTAGCTGATATTCCACCGCCGCACCATGTTATCTTTTGACTAATTTTTGAGCCTTCTGTGCTCATGAAGAGCTTGTTCTCCCTATATCCACGGTAATAAGCGTAGGCAGCCTTTATCAGTGTAGACTGTTCCATGAGGATTCGCCCAGCTTGAATAAGCACTTTCAACTTTTCCTCCACAGGAATTTTAAATGGGTCTTTCTGAAAGCTGCTAGTATACTTGTCTTCTCTGGCTTCTTCTTGAATTAAAGTTGCTTCCTTCTTCTTCACCATGGAGCTTGCCTTTGCAATACTTACGGCTTTTTCAACTGTTTTTATGATTTCTTCCTTGTTCAAGTCAATTGAACCAGCAAAACCCCACGCTCCATCAAATATCACTCGAACACCAAATCCCTTCGTTTGCAACATAGTAACGGTCTCTGGGTCACCATTCTTCACTGTTAAAATCTCGTTGAGAATCTCGCTTAATCTGATATCCGCGTATGAAGCTCCTTTTTTTCCAGCTTCTTCTAGAGCTACTTTCCCAAACTCTGAAAACAATTAAATACATCCTTAATTTAGAAACAACTTAATAGTTCTATCTTGCTTTTCACTTTTGCGATAAAAAGCGTAAAGTTTAAAGATTAATATCTCACTTAGGTTTCGACTGTTCTACATTGGGGTTTGCGGTTTGAGCGAAGAAGAAACATTAGAAGAAATGAAAGCGCGTATCATAATTAAACTTAGAAAATACAAGCTTGTTAAGAAGGAAAAAATTAAGGATGTAACGAGTTATCTCGTTAGAATTACCAAAGAAAAGCAGAAAGCCGTAATATGGTGCATCCCAGAAGAGGGTACCGTGGGCATAGCAGTGGTCAAGAGTTTGCATAAAGCCCTCGAACAGAAAAACATAGAACGGGGAATAATAATTACAAGTGGAAAATACACCCACGCAGCACGCGTGCAGGCAAAGAAAACGAACATCGAGCTTCTACCCAAGATCTTCCCGTCCTTCAACATATTTAAGCATCAACTTGTTCCAAAACAGGAAATCCTAACACCTAAAGAAAGAGACCAAATACTTACCCACTACAGGGTTAAGCCATACCAACTACCGCAGATTAAAGCTTCAGACCCAGCAGTAAACGCTTTAGGTGCTAAACCCGGAGACATGTTGCGGATAATCAGGAAGAGCCCTACAGCAGGCACACATATAGCCTACCGTTACGTTGTCGACTAGTAACCTTTCTGTCATTGCAACTGTTTAAGTGATTCACCTGGTTTGTTTCTTCAACTCGTATAAAATGACTAAGGCTTCACCTAAAGGTACGTCAAGCCTTGCAGCTAATTCATTCGGCTTAATAAACGGTTTCTCATGAAGAATTACATCCTTTGTGTAAGTCTTATGATGTGGATACATAACCAGAGCGTGAACTGTTTCAACGAGTATCTGCCAAAGTCTATCTTTTGCGTAATCTTCAAAGCTCATACGCATCACATATAAAGTGTTAGAGGATCATTATTCAATTTATCGTAAAGTAACGTTTTAGTGTGCGATCTGTCTCCAGCTCTTTCTTGTTTCCGTAAATTTATAGTTAAGGAAGAACGTGTTTGTTTGGTGTCACTTAATCTTCTACTAGAATCTTACTTTATCTTTCTTAGACGTTTTTCTTCGCTGTTTTCCTGTCCATTCGTATCCACATACCTTACACTTCTTAGAATTAGCTTGAACTTCTATTTTCTTACTTCCACATTTGGGACATCGTTCTTTTCTACCCATTAATACATATGCTCCATCAGTCAGATACCAGCTTTTTCTTATCAACCGCTAATTAATGTTTTGCAGAGTAAGTACCTTCAAATAGAAGCCCCAAAACGGGCATTCCAACTTTCTCCCGTATACCGTTATACTCCATAAAAAGTGTTGTCTCAGCTCAACTGAAATCGTGTAGATATGCTCTGAAGATCGGTAAAACATATAGAAAAGAGTAATAGAAGAGACATGTAGAAGAATCTTCTGCAATCTTTATTTAATACTAAACACAGATGGATACAGGAACATTACACGCTACAACAGTAAAAGGAGTGATGGAAAATGGCTAAAGATTCGGGGATTGTTTTCATCGGTAACAAGCCGCCAATGAGCTATGTTCTAGCTATCATCACAAGTCTCTCTGCATCCGACGCTAAAGAGATAACTTTGAAGGCGCGTGGGCGGGCAATTTCGACAGCAGTTGACGTGGCTGAAATTACTAGGCGACGCTTCATCAAGGACTTGAAACCAACCAAAATCTTGATAGGAACAGAGGAGATGCCGGCGAGAGAAGGTGAAAACAGATCGAGAATGGTATCAACAATGGAAATCAAACTAACAAAAGAGTAGAAACACTACAAAACAAGGCAACATTTACAAACACCTCACTTTTCTTTCAATAAAGCAAAGTTGACTCTATAAGTGAAGAAGAAGAGTTTTTGTAAAACCGTTCAGTATGGTGGCAACTCCCTTGCGCAAATATACGGTGTGGGAAGAGTTCTATATGCAAATTCTTTCAGAGAATAATAAAAAACAGACGTTGCGGAAGTAAAATCCAGTGGCAAGGCAATTTCACCGTAAAGTATATTTCCATGTAAATGTTTTAGGCTTCAAACTTGAAAATGATGTGAATTACGCGATGACTATTGAAGCGGTAATCTTCGACCTTGATGGAACCCTTGCCAACTTCAACCTAGATTACAAGGTTGTGAGAGCAGAGGTTCGAAGCTTTCTGATAAAGAAGGATTTGCCGCCATCAATTCTGTCAATAAATGAGAGTATATTCGAAATGCTGAAAAATGCTGTAATATTCCTGAGAAACAACGGCAAATCAAAAAAGGTAATAGAAGAAATCTATAGTAAAGTTTTGGCAATAGCTGAAAAGTACGAGTTGGAAGCCGCGAAAAGCACAAACCTACTTCCAGGTGTTGCTGAAACTCTTAAGATGTTAAAGAGGATGGGCTTACGAATTGGCTTATTCACGATTAATAGTGAAAAATCAGTGAATTACATTTTAAGACGGTTCAGAATAGCAAGTCTTTTTGACACAGTAATCCCGAGAGACAATGTGAAATATGTTAAACCTAACAGTGAACACCTTGAAGCTGCCTTGAAGGCTCTAGAAGTTGATCCAGATGAGGCGATAATTGTTGGAGACGGAGTCAGCGATATGAAATGCGCTGAAGAATTAAAAGCGATCGCTGTGGGCTTACTAACAGGAATTTCCTCATCAAAGGAGTTAATTAATTCTGGAGCAAACTACATAATTACATCAATTACTGACTTAGCAACTTTGATAGGAAAAATCAATAAAACCTTAGAACATAGAAATTGAAAGTGTAATGTTCGTCTTCTAAACTTGTGCGAAGTAGTATCTTGGCCATTTGGGCCATTTCCCTTGATCGATAAGTGTATCAAATTTCATGGTTAATTCCATTCCTATCTTAATCTGTTCTGGAGCTACTTCTCTAATCATGCCTGGAATCTTTAGGCCGTTCTCAAGTTGTACTATGCCAACTGCGTATGGCGCCATATGCTGGAATTGTAAGGGTGCAACATGGATAACTGTGTAGGTCAATAATTTGCCTTCTTGGTTAATTTCAGTCCATTCAAACTCCTTTGAAAAACACTTGTCACACAAAGGTCTAGGTGGAAGATGAATTTTCCCGCATTTTATGCATTTTCCGCCCATCAGCTTCTTTTGGTTAATGTACTTGTAGAATTGTTCTATTGTGAATGGTGGCTGCTCACTCATTCTATTCACTCCTGAAAATATGAACTGCTGCTGTAGCACCTGACCCACCAACATTATGGGCTAAACCTATCTTCGCGTCTTTCACTTGTCTTTTCTCAGCTTGCCCGGTTAACTGCAGATAGATTTCATAAGCTTGCGCTGTTCCTGTTGCTCCGACAGGATGCCCTTTAGATTTTAATCCACCGCTTGTATTTACTGGATGCTTCCCATCAAGTCTTGTTTCACCGTTTTCTATAAAATGTCCACCTTCACCAGGCATGCAGAACCCCAAGTCCTCGTAAGCTATTATTTCAGCTATCGTGAAGCAATCATGAACCTCAGCGACATCCACATCTTCAGGCTTCACTTCAGCCATTTCATAGGCTTGTTTTGCCGCGATTTTTGCAGCAATAAGAGATGTGAAACTACTGCGTTCATAAATACCTATGCTGTCACTTGCTTGACCGCTTCCAATTATTTGAATCGGCGTATCCGTGTATTTCCTGGCTATTTCTGGTTTTGTAATTATTAAGCAACTTGCTCCATCAGTTATCAGTGAACAATCATAAAGCTTTAAAGGCCAAGCGACAACCCTTGAAGATAACGCTTTTTCAAGCGTCACTTCCTTTTGCATATGAGCCTTCGGATTTAAGAATCCGTTGTGGTGATTCTTGACGGCAACCATGGCTAGATGTTCCTCTGTTGTTCCATACTCATGCATGTGAGCCGTAGCCATCAAAGCGTACAATCCGGGAAAAGTTATACCATGCCACTGTTCAAAAGGAAAATCTGAAGCCATAGCCAGAAATTCGGTTACTTCTGCCGTCGTTCTATGTGTCATCTTCTCGACGCCCCCAACCATGACAACATCGTATAAACCGGAAAGTACAGCGAATATCCCAGCTCTCAAGGCGGCAGCAGAAGATGCGCAGGCTGTTTCAGTTCTAGTAGCGGGAATATGTAGCAAACCTGCCCAATCAGCCATTGTTGCGCCTGTATGCCCTTGATGTTCATAGGATTCACCCATGTGTCCGACAAATAAGGCTTGAATGTCGTCTTTAGGGTTTAAGTTTGGACAACGGTCAAAGGCTTCTTTTACTGCTTCTGCAAAAATTTCCCTTCCATATAAACCTTCAAGCTTTCCGAATTTTGATAAACCAGCGGATACTATTGACACTAAAGGTTTACCTTTCATCTTTAATTTCTCCTTCAGGAATTCCTGATTTGAAGAATCAAATAGACTTGAGGAATATTTAAGTTTCATCAATAAAATCTGGAAAATTTCACGAAAGTTTTATAGCATTTACCTCTTAAACATTAGAAACCATACTATTTGAGGGATGAAAGATGAGTAATCGTGTTGCTATAGTTGGAGCTGGAATCTCTAGGTTTGATAATCCTCGCTTTGAACTGCACGAGGAATTATGTGCTGAAGCTGTTCAGGAAATGCTTGCTGACAACCCAAACATTGAATATCCAAAGGACATAGATGCAGTGATGTACTCTTACTTCAGTGATCACTTGGCTGGGCAGTTGTGTTTCCACTGGATAATCCATGACTATTTGGGATTGCTACCGAAACCAGCATACCGTGTTGAATCTGGCGGAGCAACGCCTGTAGATGCTCTAATCAACGCTTTCATGTACATAAAATCTGGAATATTCAAAAACGTGCTTATTGTTGGATGGGAAAAGATGAGTGAATTAAACACTCCTAAAGTGAACGAAATGATTGCTGCTGCTTCTGACACCGACTGGGACTTCCCAGTGGGAGGTTACTACACTGGATATTACGCGGTTCTAGAAACTAGACACATGCACTTGTATGGTGAAACAGAAGAGGACCTAGCTAAAATTGCCGTGAAAAACCATAACAATGCAACTTTCAATCCATACGCCCAGTGGCGTAGCCAGCATGGAACAACCTTCATAACAATTGACGACGTTTTCAAGTCAAGAATTATCTCCTGGCCCTACCGTGCCCTAAACTGTGCGATGATAAGCGATGGAGGAGCATGCATGCTTCTGGCAAGCGAAGAAACAGCTAATAAATTCACAGATTCACCTGTTTGGATTACAGGTATCGGTCTAGGCACAGATACGATGCGGCCTGGAGACCGTGTCGACAACCCCATGTATAAAGGTCTCTATCCGGAAGATGAGGCGCTTTACCCAGATGTTTCAACGAAGCCTGCTTCACCATATCCAGAGATGGCTAATTTCGGGTCTATGCGCACTTCTGGAGACATGGCTTACAAAATGGCTGGAATAGATAATCCGGTGAAACAGCTTGACTTCGCAGAACTATTCAACCCTTACGACGGCGTGGAACTTGTTGAATACGAAGATCTGAGATTCTGCAAACTCGGTGAAGGCAAAAAAATCGTAAGAGAGGGCATCACAGAATGGGGCGGTGAACTTCCATGCCAGTTAAGCGGAGCGCATACTGCGGCGGGACATCCTGTAGGAGCAACGTCCATTGCGCAGGCAACTCAGATTTACTGGCAACTCACGGAACAGACGGCAAACAAGTGGAAGACAAATGCTAGGGCATTAAGTGGAGCACAAAGGGCAATGCTTCAGGGACATGGAGGAACAGGCTGCCAATCTGGCGTAATAATATTTGAAAGAGGTTAATGAAAATGACTTACAGACCTAAGAAAATTGTAGATGCGTTGGAATACAATAGGAAATGGGATGAATGGGCAAGGCAAGGCAATTGGTCGCCTGTTGGATGGAGATGGGTAGAAGGATCAAAGGGTCACAGACTTGATCAGATATCATCTACGAACTATCTGGTTATACAAAGGCCTCACGCATCAGTGTATCACCACAGCTATGGAATGATTTCAAAGTTCTTCAAGGGCTTGCTTGAAAAGAAGTTTTATGGAACAAAATGTCCAAAATGTGGGTTAACATTCTGTCCGCCGAGGGCGCACTGCTGGAACCCAGGTTGTCGTATACAAGAAACAGAATGGGTTGAACTTCCATTACGCGGCGAAGTTTTCACATTTTCTCCAATGGCTTTTTCTGCAACGCCCTTCTTGAAGACCCTACCGTTCATAATAGCGTACATAAGAGTTGAAGGCTGCTGCACTACCGTTCCAACAAGACTGATAAAGATCAATCCATGGGAAGTCTATCCTGGACTTAAAGTCAACATTCATTTCACAGATCGAACTAAAGGTGACATCATGGACTTATACTGCACCCCAGCGGAAACACCAGACCCATCCAAATGCATGATGACCCCTGAAGGAATTGAAAGACTGAAGAATGATATGCGCAAAGTACGCGACTGGGTTGTCAAGAAATTCGGATCTGAAGCAAAACCAAGCATAGACATCTAGAAAAAACATCTTCCCACCTTTTTCTTTTAACAATCCACGCACGCCGGTTAAGAATACAAAGGATTCGTGCAGGCATGCCCGAAGAAATCCAAAGAAATTAGCGGAACAAAAAGAACTAATTAGAATCATAAAATCCAACATTGTAAAATTTCTTCAGAAGAACCCTTTTATAATTTTCTGCTAGATTTCTACTAACATGAAAATAAAACAATTATCAACGGTTGTACCTGAAAACGTGTATTCAACAGAAGAATTAATAGAGGTTTTTCCATGCAGGCTTCCCGACGGTGTAAAACAGAACGTACTCAGTCTAGGTGTTTCAAAAAGATACCTTATCACCCCTACAAAATCTACTTGTGAAAAAGAGACAATTATCGGTGAGCAAGAACTCGTTAATCTTTGTTTAAAGACTTGTCAAGATACGTTAGAAAAAGCTGACTTGTCCATCAAGGACATAGGATATTTTATTGCAGCCTATGACGCGAGTCCATTTCTATGCCCAGGTCTAAGCCACCTTTTAATCCGTAAACTTGGATTCAACCCTTACATCAAACATGTAAACGTTCAAGGAATGGCCTGTGCTTCATTCACGAAAGCTCTTGAACTTGCTGGTGATCACCTTGCCAATCATTCCGATGATAATGTTTTGCTTTGCACGTCAGGCGTGAACTCTTATTGGCTCATCAACCAATTACGCGGGTTAAAAGACGTCATGGGAATCCGTAGAATCAATTTGATAAAGAATATGCGTAAGCGGAAAATGGAGTTAAGAAAATGGATTGCCACCATGGAATTTTTCCTGTTCGGAGACGGAGTAGCCAGCTGCGTTGTTGAACGGGAAGGAGACGGGCTATCTGTTAATAAAGTTATAGATGTTACAAACTTCAGAGAGAACGATTACTTAGCTGGTTACGCTAGAATTGCAGCTCTAAATGAACCCTTTAAGTTCGGTTTCTATTCGCATTTGGATAAGAAACTGCCAAAATTCGGGGTTGAATACACTGCGTTAGCGATGAGGAAACTGCTTGGAAAAAATGCTGAAACCATAATGAAAGACGCAAAGAAATGGGCAATTCACACGGGCAGTGAAAAAATACTCAACATGATGACTGAACACTACAAGATTCCACGTATAAAAATAAAAGAATCATACCAAGTGCTCAATGAATACGGCAATTTAGCTGGAGCAAGCCTACCCTTCATCCTTGAAAAAATAGTTTCAGAAAACGAATTTTCCAATGACGACATAATCCTAATGCTCGGTTTCGGATGGGGATTCTCCGCCTCCGCATGCATACTAGAATTTCAGAAACAACAAAAATGAAGCGATATGTTTAAACCCATAAGAAAAGAACTTTTAGATTCAATAACGATATTTAAGTTAAAACCAACTAGGAGAAAAAGCCAATGCACGACAAAGAAAAAGTCAATGAAATAAGAAAAGAGAGGGAACGATGGGAAAGAACGACATTGCCAAAGTGGATGGAACAACGCCCTGAAAGAAAAATCGAATTCCGAAATCACTCAGACATGTTGATAAAACGCATCTACACGCCGGAAGACATCAAAGACCTAGGTTATGCGCGGAACCTTGGTTTTCCAGGTGAATACCCCTTTACACGTGGAGTACATGCGACTATGTACAGAGGCAGATTATGGACTATGCGGCAGTTTTCAGGGTATGGTGCAGCAGAACAAACGAACCAGCGATTCAAATATCTGCTGAAGGAGGGTGAAACAGGATTAAGCATAGCCTTCGACTACCCAACAATCAGAGGTTATGATTCAGACAATCCCTTGTCCATGGGTGAAGTCGGCGTATGTGGCGTAGCAGTCGCTTCCTTAAAGGACATGGAAGTTCTGTTTGAAGGCATACCCCTCGACAAAGTTACAACCTCCATGACTATCAATGGTCCAGCAGCGATGTTACTTGCCATGTACATCGCAGTAGGAGGTAAACAAGGAGTACCCAGAGAAAAGCTTGGAGGCACAACACAGAACGACGTGCTTAAAGAGTTCTTCGCCCAAAAACTAATAATATTTCCACCAAGGCCCTCAATAAAACTTGTAACAGACATAGTGGAATACTGCACGAAACACCTGCCTCGATGGAATCCTATAAGCATAAGCGGATACCACATAAGAGAAGCTGGAGCAAACGCCGTTCAAGAACTGGCCTTCACACTTTATGACGGAATAACCTACGTGGAATCATGTCTTGAAAGGGGCATGAAAGTTGACGAGTTTGCCCCACGATTTTCATTCTTCTTCGCAGCTCACAATGATCTCTTTGAAGAAGCAGCAAAATTTAGGGCAGCCCGCAAACTGTGGGCTAGAATAATGAAAGAACGTTTCCATGCTAAGAACCCACGGTCTATGTGGATGCGGATGCATGTTCAAACAGCAGGTTTCACCTTAACCGCCCAGCAACCTCTTAACAACATCACCCGCGTCACAATTCAAGCTTTAGCAGCAGTCTTGGCTGGAACACAATCGTTACACACAAACTCCTTCGACGAAGCCCTTGCCTTACCAAGCGAAGAAGCGGTGAGAATAGCCTTAAGAACACAGCAAATAATAGCCCATGAAAGCGGAGTAGCTAACACCATAGATCCTTTAGCAGGCTCATATTACATCGAGAGCCTCACAAGTATGATGGAGAACCGTGCGGTTGAATACTTCCAGAAACTAGATGACATGGGTGGAGCCGTTGCAGCCATAGAAAAAGGCTTCTTCCAAAAAGAGATCGCTGATAGTGCATACAAATACCAAAAGGAAGTAGATGAGAAAAGAAGAACCATAGTTGGAGTAAACGATTATACAACAGAGGAGCGGTATCCGATGAAGGTTCTAAGAGTAGATCCAGAAGTTGAAGAGGAACAAGTTGCAAGCCTTCAGAAACTGAAGAGGGAAAGGAACACCAGAAAAATGAATGAAATGCTTGAGAAGCTCCATTACGCTGCAGAAAAGGATGAAAACCTCATGCCAATAATAATTGACGCCATAGAAGCCTACGCGACATTAGGTGAAATCTGCGATGTTCTCCGAGAAATTTACGGAGAATATAAAGAGTTGATCGTAATATAACGGGTGAAAGCATATGCGAAATGAAAGGAAAATAAGAGTTCTAATCGCTAAGCCGGGCCTTGACAGTCATGACAGAGGCGCTAAAATTATAGCGAGAGCATTAAGAGACGCCGGGATGGAAGTGATCTATACCGGTTTGAAACAGACACCGGAACAGATAGCTGAAACAGCCCTTCAAGAAGATGTCGATGTGGTAGGATTAAGCATACTTTCAGGCGCGCACAAAACGCTTTTCCCAAAATAATTGAACTATTACACCAGAAGGGTTTGACAGATGTGCTGGTTATTGCTGGAGGCATAATCCCAGAAGAAGATGTTTCAGAAATGAAAAAACTTGGGATAAAAAAAATCTTTGGACCTGGAACAACAACAGAAGCAATAGTTCAGTTCGTAAACGAAAATGTTCCTAAAAGAACTTAACCCAACAAGAAAGTGTAATTATTGCAGAAAATCAAAGAAATAACCCGAGGCATACTAGCAGGAGACCGCAGAAGCATAGCGAGAGCAATAACCACAATCGAAAACAACACAGTTGAAGGAAGGAAACTAATCGCCTTAATCTATCAGCATACTGGGAAGGCCCATATAATGGGGATAACTGGTCCTCCCGGTTCAGGAAAAAGTACCCTTATAGAAAAAATCATACGCGAGTACAGACAAAAAGGAAAAACTGTAGGTGTTATAGCTGTAGACCCAACAAGCCCCTTCACGGGCGGTGCATTTCTAGGTGACAGAATCCGCATGCAAGAACTAAGTACAGACCAAGGTGTTTTTATACGTAGTATGGCCACCCGTAGTCACCTAGGAGGAATAGCCAAAGCAACAAAAGACGCTGCAAAAATCTTGGATGCTGCAGGTAAAGACGTAGTCATTGTGGAAACCGTTGGGGCTGGACAGTCTGAGGTTGAAATAATCAAGGTGGCGCAGACGATAATCGTTCTTTTTGCACCGGGATTAGGGGACGAAATACAGGCGATAAAAGCTGGGATCATGGAAATAGCTGATATCTTCGTCGTGAACAAGGCTGATCGTGAAAATGCAGACAAAGCTGTGATGGATATCCAGGCGATGTTGCGGTTAAATAATAAGGAGAGAATGTGGAAGCAGCCGGTCCTGAAGACTACCGCTCTCACTGGTGAAGGTGTCATGCAGCTTATCGAAAAAATAGAAGAACACAGGCTATTCCTGGAAAAAGAGTTAGAATGTAAAGGAAGTCTAGAAAAGGCTGAAGTCGAACTTGTGGAAGCCATAAAAGAGAAAGTGGCATGTTCAATAATAA
>DAOVFL010000060.1 GCA_030672945.1 Candidatus Bathyarchaeota archaeon
GAAGAATTTATTATCAACAATCCAGTCGTTTTTAGTCGAGGTTCAAAAGCATCCAACGATGGATTATTCATCACAATCAGAGTATTAGGAGAAGTTATGACAGGCGCCCCAATTACTTCATCTGATATAACAACTGTGCAGTTTGCAGTCCCTCCTCGCATCTCAGGACCATATGAAGGAATCCATGTTACGTTTTTCCCTTCTTTCATCGCCGCATGAGCTAACAGTCTTCCGATAAATAGAACACCTTGTCCGCCGAACCCCGCTATTATAACGTTTTCATAAATTGATTTCATTTTTTCACTTCAATGATTTTTCACTCTTAGGAACTTTGAACTCACCTAAGGGGAAGTAAGGAATCATTTTTTCCTCAACCCACTTCGTTGCTTCTGTAGGAGATATTCCCCAGCCTGTAGGACATTGCGACAGAAACTCCACCAAAGAAAACCCTAATCCGTTTATTTGAATTTCGAAAGCCTTCTTTAACGCTCTTTTTGCAGCTATAATCGCTCTTGGACTGTGCACAGACACACGTGTAACATAGGTTGCGCCCTCTAAAGTGGCAAGCATTTCCGCTATTCTAATAGGATATCCCTCTCTTTTGGACGCCCTTCCAAAGGGAGAAGTTGTTGTCTTTTGACCCAACAAAGTTGTAGGCGCCATCTGCCCTCCAGTCATCCCGTAAACTGCATTATTCACAAAGAGCACAGTTATGTTTTCCCCTCGTGTTGCCGCATGAACAATCTCAGCTGTACCAATAGATGCAAGATCCCCATCTCCTTGATAAGTGAAAACTATTAAATCTGGATGCACCCGTTTGCAACCAGTTGCAATGGCAGGCGCTCTACCGTGAGCAGCCTCGTACATGTCACAGTTAATATAGTTATATATCAATACAGAACAGCCTACAGGGGCTACTCCAACAACCTTTTCTCTTATTCCAAATTCGTCAATAACCTCAGCTAGTAAACGGTGTATTATTCCGTGTCCACATCCTGGACAATAATGGGTTGGAACAGAAAACATTGACTTTGGTCTTCTAAACACAGCTTTCATCATTATGCCTTGCTCTCCTTGATTTTATCTACCTCTCTAACTATTTCATCATATGTCGGGACCATTCCACCAACTCTTCCATAAAAGTGAACTTTCGCTCTCCCGCAAACGCCCAGCTTGACGTCTTCAATCATTTGCCCCAAACTCATTTCCACAACTAAAACGTCATCTACTTTCTCAGAGATATCTGCAAAAGTTTTGTACGGAAACGGGAAAACCGTGATAGGTCTCACCAATCCTACTTTAATTCCTTTTTCACGCAAGATTTTAATGGCTGTCTTCGAGATCCTTGCCACAGTTCCATAAGCAGCAATAATTATTTCAGCATCACTTGTCAAGTAGGTTTCAACACGAACCTCGTATTCAGCCATTTCCAGATACTTCTTATGAAGTTTCAAGTTATGTTGCTCCAACTCTTCAGGGTTGAGATAAAGTGATTTGATCAGGCTTCGAGGCCTGTTCTTTGCACCAGTAACAGCCCAGTCTTTAGCAAGAAGCTCTTTTGAAGGTCTTTTCTTGAACTCTACAGGTTCCATCATCTGTCCAATGTAACCATCAGCTAAAACCATCACCGGATTACAGTATTTATCCGCTAAATCGAAAGCATCCATCACCAAGTTGACAGTTTCCTGAACCGTTGAAGGCGCAAGCACAAGTAGATGATAGTCCCCATGACCACCACCCTTCGTTGCTTGAAAATAGTCGGACTGAGAAGGTAAAATTCCCCCTAATCCTGGACCGCCCCGCATAACATTCACAATGACACATGGAAGCTCTGCCGCAGCAATATACGAGATTCCTTCCTGTTTAAGGCTGATTCCAGGACCTGAAGAAGAAGTTAAAACTCTTGCTCCAGCCCCCGCAGCTCCAAAAACCATGTAAATAGCTGCTATCTCGCTCTCTGCTTGAACGAAGCATCCCCCAACTTGAGGAAGTCTGTAAGAAAGATATTCCGGAATCGTGTTTTGAGGCGTTATAGGGTAACCGAAGAAGAATCTACAGCCAGCCTGTATTGCTGCTTCGCCTATAGCTTCGTTTCCAGTTATCAGAACTTTCTCACTCATTTTTCTCAATTCCTTTTACGTTTTATCTGCCCTGAAAACTTCTATCGCAACCTCTGGGCACATTGAAGCACATAGAGTGCATCCAGTACAAGCTCCCTTAGAATCAACAAACTCGGCAGGATGATAACCTTTAGAGTTGATCTCTTCAGCTATCACGATGAGTTTTTGGGGACAAGCACCAATACATAGTGCACACCCTTTGCATAACTCTTTGTTAATTACGATTTTTCCAGCCATTCAAAAAACCTCCAGCCTTACCGTTAAACGCAAAAATTGTAAAAGCCCTTAGAATAGTGAGAGGAAGCCTCCTGTGAGAGTCGCGCTTTTCCTTAAACACTCCCTGCCCCTCTATGACAGAAAAAGAGTTGTTAGTTTCAGCCTTATTAGTGTTAGCTTAAACAAATGCTAAAAGTAACATCGAAAGAATGGCACTAGACGCGAAAATCGGGATAAAGATTTCCTTTGCTTTTCGGATGGTTCTATCTGTAAGGAGGCACAACACTTCCAACTTTTTCGCTCCAATAACCTTAACGTCGGGAACTGTTATGTTATATGTCGTGGCCCTCACGCGTTCCAGATTAGACATAGCTACAAGCGTTACCTTTTTTATATAACCAATCAATCTTTCATGATCTATAGCTTCGCCTACTGGATGATATCCACGTTCACTTAATATTACAGCATTTACTGAATGCGTGTCTGTTGTGAAAACCTCACATTTATTTATGCCTATGGATTGAAGAGTTAAAATGATTTTTTCACGCAAACCTGAAATCATGTTGTTGCCGTCAATTACTATGTAAGCAGTTTTCTGTCTACCAACCTTGACTACTATTGCAGTGATGCCACCTGGTCCCATACCGTCTTTGAGTTTGAACTCCTTTGGAATAACAGCGGAAGCGCCAACTTCAAAAGGCAAACGCTTCTGAGAGGCGCTCTGTTTTAAACAGTTAGCTGCAGCTGCTTTCAATGTGTTCAAAGCTTCTCGCATGTCTATTCTTCCATTAATACTGTTATGGGCGTTGACAACAATACACTCTGTTAACCCATGTTTTTCTGCTTCTTCGTCAACAAATATACCTAGTTCCTTCGGTAAATCTTCAGTTGTCCTAGGTGCAAGAGTGAATGAAACGAAAGCGGATTTGCCGAAAACTTGACAACACGCAGTAGACAAACCATTGCTAACTTCAGTAAACCGTGTTGCTTTCGCTTCAGAAGCCTTGAAATTTGCAGAATCAACCACATGTTTGATTATTTTCTGGCTTTGCATTTGAGAAGCTAGGTCAAGTTCATGGCCAAGCAAGCCATGGGGGACACATGCAACACAGTTAAGTTCCTTTTCCAAAGCGGTTTTAAGCATTGAGGGCAAAAGGCTGCTTCCAACGTTTTTGAAGGGACCAGGATGAAGAGAAGGAACAACGATAATTGCTTTAGGTTTGGACGTGTCAAACTTTATCATAGAAATTTCTACATCTTGTTCTTCACCTAACTTCTCAAGAAATTCTTCCAAGGGAGTATTCAAGCCTACTATCCAGTTAACTAAGAAAGCCTTGAAAAGGGATAAGGAAGGAATTCCAAGTGTTTGTTGTCCTACATGATTTAAGAGAGTAAGAAAGAGAAAGCCCGAAAGAAGACTCGTTACCGGTGAAAAAACAAAGAATAGAAACATGTTTAAGTTGAAAGAGTAGCCTATTTTTGACCAGAGAATTAAAAATGGAATTACGCAAGAAAAAGGTTGAAGAATGGAGGCTGCAAGAAGCTGTTTATAATCTATGGAGGATGTCGAATTAAACACTACTAAGCGGAAGATTAGTACGACTGAAAAACCTAAGAGACAAAGTCGAATCAACCATGATAAATCAAATAGTAGCACAAAAGTAACACCTACAAAAATGAATAGAAGCCATAGAGCCCAACAAAAAAGGGAAAGTGCCGTAGTTCTTCTCAAGTCGTAAATTGGATCTTGCTTTAAAATCAATTGCTCTATAATATTATCAAATATTAGATTTACAAGGAATAAAGAAAAACCGAGAAACAGTCCGTTAACTAATCCTTCAAATGTGGGAAAAAGGATGATCGTGGAAAGGATTCCTCCACTTATACAAGATAATGCAAGAAGTAAAATCACTTTTTTATATGATGGTAGCCTGAACAATGATGAATAGTGCTCAACTGCTCTATCCATGGACTGGTTTAACGAATCCTCAACAGTCACACATACCATCTCATATGAGCTTCTATCAGAGAATACCCAACATATTAAAGTGTTGACAAAACAGTATGCAAATACCTGTCTGTTTGAGACACTCTTAAAATAACCATTATGTCAGGTGCCCCCCGCTGTTTTTAACATAGACAATAAAAACTTAGGATGGACGGGACATGGACAAGAAGTTCGTTACATAATATTTGAATGTTCAATAAGAAGGGCAACTGTTTTATTCTCGAACATTAATTTAGAACTTTGCGAGAACTATGCCAGGTCAGAGTCTGCCTCCAACGATATTTCATATGCTTGAGAAAAACTTAGGCGAAAATATACGGGTTATTCTGGAGTCTTCTTATGGTTTTGAAGGAAGATTGACGGCAGTGACACGTGAGCCGCCTGGAATATGGCTGTCAGATGCGGAAGCTGTAATAATGCGTGCAACTATCGCTCAGCCTATTCCCCAAGTTGCTAGCAGAGAAGAGAGAAGCGAAATTTTTGTTCATCTTAACTCTGTTCAGAGAATAGAAATTTTGCACACGCCATCTCATCGTTGAAAATATCAGTTTAGAAGAATATCTGACCTAGAACGCATATTACAATTAGGGCTACTGCCATACCTATAAGCAGTTCGGGTCTAACCTTTACTCCTTCGGTTTCCTCTTCAAAAAATCTGAGTAATCCTGCACTTGCTGCGGGCATCGGTGATTCCTTCTTTTTCTTTCTTCTGCTCATTTCCTCAAAACCCTTCAGATCCAGCAATTAAATCATATATTATCAAGATTATTAAGGTTACTCTTCAAAGAATTTTTATCCTTGAAAGGATGATAATGGGATGGAATAAGGTGTTGAAATGTCGGTTCCTCAAGATGAGTATAATCATGTATTCGACCTTCTTAGACAACACCATAAATGGTTTCAGGAAAGCATTCCGCTTATAGCAAGTGAAAATATCCCCAGTCCAGCTGTACGAGAAGCCCTTACAACGGATTTTGGTAATCGCTATGCTGAGGGTTGGCCTGGAGAGCGAGTTTACGCGGGCTGTTGTTTCATAGATCAGGTTGAGTTCAAATGCATTGAACTTATGAAGAAGCTTTTTGATTCGGAGTTTGTGGACGTTAGACCTATTTCAGGGGTTGTAGCAAACCTGGTTGTTTACACAGCTTTTACAGAACCAGGTGACACTATGATGGCCCTGTCAATTCCGGCCGGCGGCCACATAACAATGGGTAAGAAAAAGTTTGGTGGAACAGCAGGAGCCGTTCACGGATTAATAGTTGAATATTTACCCTTAGATTACAAAGAACTAACTATAGATGTGGATCGGACAATAAGTAGGATTAAAAAACTCGTAGAAGAAGGTAGACCGCCTAAACTTGTCATGTTTGGTGCGAGTGTTTTCCCATTCCCTCATCCAGTTAAAGAGTTAGCAGACTTCATCCATTCCGTTGGCGCAACCATAGGATATGACGCTGCCCATGTGGCTGGATTGATTAGTGGAGGACAATTTCAAGATCCACTCAGAGAGGGAGCCGATGTTGTCAGTTTAAGCACTCACAAAACATTCTTTGGACCTCAACATGGTGGGGTTCTGTCATGGAAGAAAAACGCGGAAAAGATAAAACGAGCAGCCTTCCCAGGAATGCTAAGTAACCATCATTTGCA
>DAOVFL010000008.1 GCA_030672945.1 Candidatus Bathyarchaeota archaeon
AAATCATACGGCGTGTAGGAAAGCAAAGGATAATCGTTGCGGCGACAAAAAGTAAGCTTCAAAATATTGATGGCAGGGTCCTAAGGGTTGATACTGGAGATGTGGCAGTGGACAAAGTGCTTCAGGGATACATTAGAGTTGTCACGGATTACAGGGAATGGCGCCTCATGCCAGTCCGGTAAGTATTGATTCATTCTCTTATTTTGACATCTTTCAAAATAGATGAGGATGTTCTGGAATTTTGTATTCTAGTGTTTTTCGCTGATGTCACCTTTCCTTTGTTCAAATCAACCGAAGGTTTGCTCAAGCGAATTTTTTTGACAGTTAGAATTCGAATAGATGCTGATCAAACTGCATGTAAGGCACTTGGATTAGCATGCCATTTCTATGGGCAAAATACGCATTGTCCTTTCTTTTTCTGCTCCTTAATCCATGCTTCGATCCCTATTTCTTTCATTCTTTTCGAGTTCCTAATGGTTTTCTTGTGGTGAGACATGCCGTCAGAACCAAATTCATTCACCATTATACATGGAAAGTCTTCGCATTGAAAACAGTATTGAACTTCTCTTTTCATTGCACACACCATCATTTTGCAATCAGAGCTCCAATGAACATCAAGTGAACCTCTACATCCATCACATCTCACCTGCTCTGGCTTGATGATCTCATTGCGTTCTTTTCTAAACCACTCTGTTATTTCGTCTCGTAATTTTTCATTTCCATGGCCAGCTTGGTATATGTCACACTTTGCACAGTTCAAACCGCAAATCGAAATAATCCATATTTCCGAAGTCTTAATCTTCACGTTCTGTCCTCCTTAAGTACTCTTACTCCACAATAATGGAATTCTATTATATGATTCTACATTCTTCATGGCATTTCAGTTCAATAAGACTCCCCGTTTTTAGATAATATGTTTTATATCATAAGTTTCTTTAATTGCAGAATATAGTAATAGTGAATCTTTTAAGATAAATATGTTAATTGACTATAAAGAAAGGTGTTTGAAATGGCTCTTTCGATTAAATGGTTGGCTCATGCCGCCTTCCAAATAAGGACTGAAGGAAAAATAATCTACATTGACTTAGAAAAATATGCTGAAGCTAATGAAAAAGCAGACCTGATACTGGTGACGCATTCGCATACTGATCACTGTGATCCATCGAAGATTGAGAAGGTCCGTAAGCCGGATACTGTTATAATCGCTCCTGAAGACTGTGTTTTAAAAATCGGTGGAAACGTCAAGACGCTTAAACCTGGAGAAGAGACAACGATTGCTGATGTACGGGTTAGGGCTGTCGAAGCCTACAATTATAAACGTTTTAGATCTCCCGGGCATCCATACCATCCTAAAGGATATGGTGTTGGATACTTAATAACAGCTGAAGGTAAGACAATCTATCACGCAGGAGACACCGACTTTATCACTGAAATGCGACAGCTTGAACCTGTAGATGTGGCATTACTTCCGAGCGGAGGCACCTACACCATGGATAACCTTGAGGCTGCTGAAGCTGCTATAGCAATAAACCCTAAGATTGTGATACCCATGCACCGTTGGGACACAAACCCTCAGGAGTTCAAAAAGAAGGTGGAAGCTGAATCAAACATCAAGGCCATGGTATTGAAGGAAGGCGAAGAACATCAAGTGGCGTAGATATGGTTGCAACTAGAAAGAGGAAAACGCGAGTTAAAAAGGAAAAGGTAGATCTGCTTATAGTTAATGCCAACGAGCTTATAACGCTAAAGGGCGGCAGTAAAAAGCCCCGCATTGGTAAGCAAATGCAAGTTCTCGGGATAATACGTAATGGCAGCTTGGCGATTAAGGATAGCCGAATAGTTGCTGTTGGAAAAACATCTGAAGTCAGGAAGAGGTTTAGCGCTGAAAATGTGATAAGTGCCAGCGGAAAAATCGTTATGCCCGGCTTTGTTGACCCTCATACACATCTTGTTTTTGCGGGTTCACGTGAAGATGAGTTTCAGATGAGGATTGAAGGAAACTCTTACATGAAGATTCTTGATGCTGGCGGTGGAATTTTAAGTACTGTTAGAAAAACCCGTAGGGCCAGTGTTGAGAAGCTTGTGGAATTTGGGTTTAAAACTCTAGACACCATGTTGGAACATGGCACGACGACAGTTGAAGCTAAAAGTGGTTATGGTTTGACAGTGAAAGATGAGTTAAAAATTTTGCGAGCCATGAAACGTTTGAATCAGATGCATGCTATTGATGTTGTTCCAACCTTCATGGGCGCTCACGCTATTCCACCTGAATATAAGAACAATCCGCGGGAATATGTTAACCTGGTTGTTAAGGAGATGATTCCACTGGTGGTTGAGAAAAGGCTTGCAGGGTTTTGTGATGTTTTCTGTGAAAAAGGAGTCTTCGGGTTAGACCAATCTAGACGTGTATTGGCTTTTGGCAATAATTACAAATTAAAGCTCAAGGTTCACGCTGATGAGCTGAGCAGGTTGGGTGGGGCTGAACTCGCAGCTGATATTGGAGCTATCTCTGCTGAACATTTGCTTTTTGCTTCTGATGATGGAATTCGAGCTATGACTGAGAAAAACGTGATTGCGGTTTTGCTTCCAGCATCAGCCTTCAGCATGATGACTGGGCGATACGCAGATGCCCGAAAAATGATTGATTTGGGGGTTCCTGTGGCTCTGGGTACAGATTTTAATCCAAGTTGTTGGGTTGAAAGTCAACAGTTGGTTATTGCCTTTGCTTGTCATTTTATGAGGTTGGCACCTGCCGAGGCCATAACAGCGGTCACGATTAATGCTGCTCACGCCATAGACAGAGCAAGTGAAATCGGAAGTTTAGAGGTTGGAAAAAAAGCTGACGTTATTGCATTGGATGTACCTAATCACAAGTTTCTTGGTTATCGTTTTGGCGTGAATCTTGTGGATAAAGTTATCAAAGATGGAAGATTGGTTTTTGATAGAGAAGAAAAATCGCGATGGAGTCCCTTCTTTAAATAAAGGGAGTGGAAAAGCGTCTTTAGTATTTTTGATTTTCTCGCTGGATCTGATGGAATGGCAAAGAATTATAATGCGTTTCTAACATTCTGGTTTATGGTGGAACAGTTTTGCTGAAAATTGAGAAACCTGTTAAATGTTTAACTGGCCCAGAACTGCATTGTAGGAACTGGCAGATTGAGGGCATCTTACGTATGCTTTTCAATGTTGTTGATCCTGAGGTAGCAAAAGACCCTGAAAAGCTGATTGTTTATGGTGGAACTGGACGGGCTGCACGAAGTTGGGAGTGTTTTGAACGTATTGTTGAGACATTAACGGAGCTTGAGCCTGATGAGACCATGCTCATTCAAAGCGGTAAACCAGTGGCTGTATTTAAGACGCATGAGTGGGCGCCACGGGCTTTGTTAGTTAATAGTATGCTTGTGCCGAAATGGGCTACTTGGGATTACTTTTATGAATTAGAACAGAAAGGCCTAATTATGTTTGGACAGATGACTGCGGGTTCTTGGGCTTACATTGGCACGCAGGGCATATTGCAAGGTACTTATGAAACGCTTGCAGCTGTCGCTAAAGAACATTTTGGTGGGACATTGCGGGGAAGGCTTGTTTTAACTTCTGGTTTAGGTGAGATGGGTGGTGCTCAGCCTTTGGCTGTTACAATGAATGATGGTGTTGCATTGGTTGTTGAAGTTGACAAGCATATGATTGAGCGTAGGCTTAGGCATGGTTATTTGGAAATGTGGAATGATGATTTGGATGAAGCTGTGAAGTTGGCTTTAGAGGCTAAGCGTGATGGTGTTGCACGGAGCATTGGTTTGTTAGGTAATGCTGCTGAGGTGCATCCTGAACTTCTACGGCGAAACGTGATTCCAGATGTTCTGACTGATCAGACAGCGGCACATGATCCATTGAATGGTTATTATCCTGCTGGATTTTCTAAGAAAGAGGCGGATGAGCTTAGAAAGAACGATCCGAAAGAGTATATCCGTTGTGCCAGTGAGAGCATGAGTGTTCAAGTTGAAGCAATGGTCAGCATGATGCAAAAAGGCGCCATAACATTCGAGTATGGCAATAACCTACGGCAACAAGCCTACAACGCTGGATTCAAAAACGCATTTGCTTACCAAGGTTTTGTTCCACGTTACATTAGACCAATGTTTTGTGAAGGCAAGGGGCCTTTCCGTTGGACTTCACTTGTTGGCAGCAAAGAAGACATTTACACATTGGACGAGGTCCTTTTGAAAGAGTTTGCTTATGACAAGGGGTTATGTCGCTGGATACAGAAAGCTAAAGAACAGGTGAAGTTTCAAGGCTTACCAGCACGGGTTTGTTGGCTTGGTTTCGGCGAGAGAGCTCGCTTTGGAAAAGTGATTAATGACCTAGTTGCCGATGGAAAGGTTAGTGGACCCATATGGATTGGACGTGACCACTTAGACGGTGGAAGTGTTGCTTCACCTAACCGCGAAACTGAGAGCATGAAGGATGGAAGCGATGCAATTGCAGACTGGCCTATACTTAATGCTTTGTTGAACGCTGTTGGGGGGGCTACTTGGGTTTCTGTTCATCACGGTGGAGGCGTGGGCATAGGCTACAGCATTCATGCTGGCATGTGTTTGGTGGCTGACGGTACAAAAGAAACAGAAAAACGTCTATTAACAGTGTTGACTACGGACCCAGGCACAGCTATAGTTAGGCATGCGGATGCAGGATACGAAAAGGCGCAAAGAATTGCAAAGGAGAAGAAGGTTAAAATGCCTATGTTGCGGTAGTATTCGTCGAAGCATGTGGGTGCATGCGGCATTTGCTGCGATTTTTACGGGCTTTGAAAAGTTAGGGTGCAGTTACAGTTCTGGTGTTAAGGAGATAGGAAAAGAGGAAGTGAGAACACGTTGGGGTAGCCGTGGAATTCCTTGCTTAGTTCTGGATTGTGCTGTAAAGCGCGCATTTCAAAAACACTTTAACGTAACTTTTTAACAGTTATTTACCCTGACGATGTTGTATCCAGAAGCTTTACGAAGCCTATTCATAACTGCCAAACCAAGCCCTTCAGTAGGTACGGTTTCAGCAATTATAACATCAACGCATTCCACATCAAATTCTCTTAAAAGCCTAAACAAATTATTTGCAATGGCAGCTAAGTTAATTCTGCTGCCTAGAGACTTCACAACATCAGCCTTGTAATATTCTATGGTTTCATCCGTGGCAAGAACACCAACCTTTTTCCCTTTCCTCATATGAAATTTCAGTAATTCCTTCACCTTACTCACGACAGCTGACAATTCCCCCTCCACTACAATCATATCCGCATTCGGAGCATAATGCCTATGTTTCATCCCAGGAGAACGCACATTATTAGTTGTTAACTCTTTCTCTGCAACTGCAACAGGATGCAACTCCACTCTCTTAAGAATATCCTTCAATCTTTCGTATGGTGTGCCTCCTGGACGTAGAATAATAGGCGGGTCAACAGTCATGTCCAAAACTGTAGACTCCACACCTATATGTGTTGGCCCAGCATCCAAGATAGCATCTATCCTTCCATTTAAGTCATCCAAAACATGTCTCGCCGTGGTTGGACTAGGTTTTCCAGAAAGATTCGCACTGGGAGCAGCAACAGGGCAACCACTCTTCCTAATTAAAATCAAAGTAACATTATGCCTAGGCATCCTGATAGCAATGGTATCCAAACCAGCGACGGTGACATCCGGTACCATTACTGAACGCTTAAAAACCAATGTCAGAGGACCGGGCCAAAAATGCTTCATGAGTTCTTCAGCCTTGGGTGGAATTTCCCTAGTTAGTTTAAGAACATCTTTCATATAGCTCACATGTACTATCGGTGGATTGTCAAAGGGACGCTTTTTCGCATCAAAAAGAGCCTTAACAGCTTTTGGGTTCAATGCGTCAGCACCCAACCCATAAACTGTTTCTGTCGGGAAAGCAACCAAGCCGCCACTCTTGATAAAATCTGCTGCTATACGAATCTTTTTCATTTCTGGGTTTTGCGAATTGACTTTTAACACTAGTGTTTTCTTCATTGTTACCTAGCTATTAGAATTTATTAATAGGAATTTAATCTCTTCAATATAAGAGTGTAAGTTACAGCTTCATTAGACAACGTAATAGTCAATGACTTTTTTCATGCTTTTCGGGGCCGACTGTTTCATAGCGAGCTGTTTTATTATCTTCATCATTTGAGGTTGAAAACGAGCTATGTCAGTTAACGATATTAAACCGACTAAACGTTTTCCATCAACCACAGACAACTTCTTAATTTTCATTTGAAACATCAATCTGACCGCTTCTTCCAAATCCTTGTTGGGCTCAACAACAACCAACGGGCTGCTCATAATATCCTTCACCTTAGTTTTAGCTGCATCCCTAGCGTTCGCAACAACTCTCTTCAACAAGTCTCTCTCAGTTATTATACCTATGGCTTTTCCTTTCCTAACAGCAATTAAGCATCCTATCTCAAGCTTGTTCATTACTTCTGCTGCCTCTTTAACTGTTGATTTTTCATCTATTGTTATTACGTCCTTCACCATCACGCCTTTAACTTTTAAAGACAATGAGGGTTCCTCCTTTTTCTCACCAGACAATAAAGCCACCAACCTCTTAGTTTTTCCAGCCTTCTATATAAACTAGTGTGCAGAAGATCTTAAGTTCACACAATAACCAACTTACGAACTAGTTCTTTAAAGTGCTTACTAACGGGAATTTTTGCACGTTTAAACTTATCATCAGATCTAGTTAATGGACAAGTAGCATCAATGCCCACTTTGCTTGTCAAACCGGTCTCCTGATCTGCAGAAGAATCTAACGTGGAGCCCCGCACGTTCTTTATGATAAGTAAGTCCTCACTTGCTTGAAATCTTGTTGCAATAGCCCATTCCACATCAGTAGCATCATAGACGTCAATATCAGAATCCACAACCACCGCATGCTTTAAGCTTGGATGTGCCGCAAATGCGGCCAACAAAACATTTTTTCCATCACCTTCCAATTGCTTTTCGACAGAAACAATGGCATGAAGCCAACCGCTTCCACCTAAGGAAAGGTTAACAGCATTAGCTTTCGGCACAACCTTTGAAACAGACTCCCATATTAAGGCCTCACGTGGCAATCCCATCAGAAGCCTATGCTCAGACCCTGATGGCAAAACTGCTTGGTAAACATAATCTTTCCTATGCATAATGCCTACAACTTCCACAACAGGCTGTCTCCTCTCAACATCATAAGTTCCAGTTATATCCACAAAGGGGCCTTCAATTACTTCTCTAATACCGGAAATCCTACCTTCCAAAACCAGTTCATCTTCCGCAGGAGCATAAGCATCAGCATGTTCACACTTGATCAAACGAAGACTATTATCCATCAATGCATTCGCAACATCAAATTCGTTTACGCCAAAAGGAACTGGAGAGGAAGCTGCTAGCATCACTGCTGGATGAACACCGATAGAAATTGATATTTCTATATCTTTATCAGCTTCCTTAGCCGTTCGCCATAACTTATAAAGATGCCGCGGAACCAGACGTATCGCTAAATGCTTCTTGTCCAAGACTTGAAGACGGTGTACTGACGCATTCTCAACGCTTCCGTCAACACTTTTTGCATGAATCACTGCTGAAGTAATGTATGGACCAGCATCCTTTTCAAAGTGGGTCAAGAATGGAATCTTTGACAAGTCAGGTTTTTCAATGATCTCCTTCACTGGACCATTTTCAACAATTTCAGGTTTTCGTGGTGACCGCCAAGCTTCAATCAACTTTCCATACAGTTCAATCTGACATACACCTAGGGCGTCACAAATTCTTTTTCGGGTCCCACAAATGTTTGCAACAACCTTCGTCTCAAAATTTTTCAGTTTTTCAAATAAGAAAATAGGTCCTTCATCATCCCATTTTTTAATGATGAATGGAATTTCGAAACGAGTGGAAACTTCATCTGTCACATGTAAGTTTTCTCTCTTTGCTTCCATTTGTTCGAGAAAACTTCTTAGGCTCATGCTGTTGATCCTTCTTTTTGGTGTTCGGTGTGGATAACTTTTTTAAGTAGCTTCATCAAGATCGATCGAGCTTGAATCTCATCAATTGTTTTTAAGTATACAGAAACTAAAGCTATCTTTTTCTTTCTGAACGCCAAGTACTCAGCGAACATACGGGCTGAAACAGAGTTTCTATCACCCAGAAGAATAGATGAAGAGATTGGTCCAAGCAAATCCTGAGGCTTTGGAACAGCGATTGTTAACGTTCCAAGCTTGTCTTCGTTTTCACTTAGAAGAACCAAACATGAATTTTTTGTTTCCAAATATACTGCTAAAAAATGTACATTATGCTCAGTTATTTCATCTTTAATAACTTTAGCACGTTCCACAATAAATCCTCACGCTTATTTATAGCTTCATGTACTCACTATTTATTGTTTTCAAGGATGCTGCAATAATGACAAAAAATCGCGGAGAGAAAATCCTGCAAACACTCCGAAAAACTTTCACATTGCAAAGACGGATAACCTTCAATAGGAACCCCTTTAAAACATTAATCGTAACAATAATTTCACAAAACACTACAGACCGAAATACAGTTAAAGCCTTCGAAAACCTTTCGAAGCAATTCCCGATAAAGCCCGAGGTATTAGCGAATGCTAAAACAAGTAAAATTGAAGAATGCTTGAAAGTGGCTGGTCTATACAGAAACAAGGCAAAAACAATACAACAGGTTTCACGAATCATCGTGGAGAAGTTCCATGGAAACTTGATGTCAATACTGTCAATGTCCTTTGAAGAAGCAAGAAAAACGCTTATCCAACTTCCAGGAGTCGGACCAAAAACAGCTGATGTCGTCTTGCTCTTTTGTGCAGAAAAACCCACAATTCCTATCGACACTCATGTTAATCGCGTATCAAAACGTTTAGGTCTCGCACCTAAGAACGGAGACTACGAAGCAGTTCGTAAATCTATTCAATCATTCTACAGTCCAAAATTTTTCCTGGATGTTCACGTTCTGCTAATTTCACTTGGTAGAAATTACTGCAAGGCTAGAAATCCTTTATGTAAGCAATGCACAGTGAACATGTTTTGTCCGTCAAGGAAAATATAGAATAAAAATGACTGACATGGACATTTACAATTTATTTACACTTAAATCGCGGCAAGTTTTCCAAGATGAATTGCTAGAAAAGGTTTTCAAACATTGTAAAGTCTAGGTGATTTTCTTCCATGAAAATCTGAGTTTCCTTCAGGTTTTCATCCAGTTTAATCCTTCCTAAGGTGACCATCGAGATTTTCTCAGAGACAGGTGTGTATAGTTTCATAATCTTCCTTCTATAATCAAGTTCTCTTAGGGAACCCATTCCGAGGAACTTCCTTTCAGAATCATATAAAGCCATAAGCAATCCTTCTTCTTCACCCTTATGAACCACTACAACTTTCTTCCCAGTAATCTCTTCCACCTTTTTAATGTTTTCAGGATTTATCCAACGCCTTTTCCCAATAACTATGCAGATTCTATCTTCCATTTCCGCAAGATGCAATGGTATCATTCCTAGAAGCTCATGAATTTTCTTTGCTTGTCTTATGTTTCCACGATTCCAACCTAAGCCAATCAGCTCATCTTCTATTTTCACCCAACTCAGAGGAATGGACCTAACCTTGGCGTTTCTTAAGTACTTAATATATGCAAGCTCCCGTAATCTTCTTCGTTTTTCTTTACTTCTTTGCTTGATGACTGAGGGTGAGTGAACCATAACTTTTCTGAATTTTTCAGTAGCATTCAAAAGGGATGCCAATTCATCTTTCTGTTGTATGAAGAAAATAATGTCTGGATTAAACTTTTCAATAAGCTGAACTTTATAGTTAACAGCATCCTCTCCTTTAACCCATCCGTCAGTATTTATGATAACGTAGTCTGGATTATTGCTCAGAATCTCTTGCTTTAATAATGCTAAACCTTCTATCACCTTGTTAATAACTCTGCTTGGTGAAGTGGAACCGACGAAAAACACATTTCTTGCTTTTAGATCAAACAAGTCTATTATTGGTTTTGTTACAAAAGTATAAGACACGGTACAAGGTGGTCCAACATCCGATTGCCCCAAGTCTCCATCCAGAATTGCCACTTTCTGTCTTTTAATAAGTAATTTGTTTATTAGGAATGTGCAAAAGCTTGTCTTTCCAGAGTCAACGGGCCCAATCACCATCACAGTGAAGGGTTTAACTTCAGGCTTTGACAACTCTTCATATGCTTTAACCCATGAGGTTGGTATAGTATTCCCATTCACTTCCTCGATGTTTGCATCTTCTCCTACTGAACTATCAAATGTAGCTGTTTCTTTAACGACGAAGGGTAGTCTATTCCCTTCCCGAACTATAACCTTCCTCATGTTTCCCAATACGAACCCAAATACTTCCACTTTACCTGAAATCACTGAGACAGAGGCTGGCCCATCAACCAACAATGTTTTCCCTTTTTCAATTGTTTGATTCATCGTTTTTCCTCCGTGTAAACGTACGACCATCTCTTCCAGCGATCTTTACGGCTGAAGCGATGTCCCTTAATCCTCTTCTATGTTTGGCTTCACTTATGATGTGATTAGTTCCTGCTTCTCTTACGCTTTGCAGCACTACGTTTGAGGGTAACATTCCATCCAAAGCCCGTAGAAGTTTATCTTTATACTCAAAGACCCCATCACCGATCTTCACTGAAATCGAGGGTGTAGGGTCACTTTTAAAGTTTTTTAGAATGGCTTTTATCTTGTCCACTGTCTCTTCAATGCTAAAGCAATTTCCTGTTTCAATAATCCTCCCATCAGCTAGGATCGCTAACCCAAAGATTTCACCGGGGTCTACACCAATAATGATTTTTTCATAGTATTTTTTTCCCTGAGCAATTTGTATTGTCTTATTTACTACTGTTTCAGGTTCCGTTCTGTCATTGAATGTTAGAACTTTCTCATGTTCTATGAGAGGTCGTTCCTCTTCCGTTGTTATGACAACCTTAACATCTATGGGGATGCGTTCATTTGGTGTTAAACTTAAAAACTGTACATTCCGCTTTTTTAATTCTCTAACTATTAAGTAGTAAGCCTTTCCTGAGACTGTTACCACAGCTATCTTCGCTTTCATATCGCTTTCCTATTTGCGTAGTGTTTATAGCATAAAGCAAATTATTAGTTTCGCTGTTTATATTCTTTGATGTGCATGACAGTGCTGTACAAGATTCCAACAGGCTGTAAAAAGATTGATGAAATTCTAGACGGGGGTTTTTCGTTAAAGAAAGTCAGCTTAATTTATGGTGAAGCAGAAACTGGAAAAACGACTTTAGTTACACAGTGTGCAGTAAACTGTGCAAGGCGAGGTTGCAAGACGTTATTTGTGGACAGTGATGGTACGTTTTCAGCGCGAAGGCTTTTTCAGATTACATCACGAGACTTCAAAGATATTTCAGAATTGATGATTCTAATGAAGCCAAACAATTTTAGTGAACAAGCAATAGTTATAGACCGCCTAAAAGATTACATAACTGAGAGCTTCGGACTCGTAGTTATTGATACTCTCACATCTCTTTATCGCGCCGAAATCGCAGAGAATTACAAGAAAACATTCGAGCTGAACCGTGAACTAAATAGACAAATGGCATGTCTAGCACAAATTGCCAAGACCCAAAGAATTGTAGTCTTAGCAACAAGTCAAGTGCAAAGTCTTTTCAACGAAGCATTCGTAGTTACAGAACCCATAGCTACTAGAGTTCTGAAATTCTGGGCAGACACGATCATCGCTATGAGACCTACGGAGAATCCACAAATAATCAAGGCAATCTTAGAAAAAAGTCCCAAAAAAGTACAACCGTTAACTTGCCACTTAAAAATAGACGAGACAGGAATACATGAATATTTAACTTAATAGTGGCTGTAGAAAATGAAACTAACAATACTAATCATTGAAGCATTAACGTTTATTTTTCCAGCATACTGTGCTAACGCCATACCAGTAATTACTGGTGGAGGGTTTCCCCTAGACTTTGGGAAAAAGTTTTTTGATGGAAAGCCGATTTTTGGAAAAAACAAGACTTTTCAGGGTTTCTTTTCTGGGCTGGCTGTTGGAACATTTGTTGGTTTCGTGGAAAGTATGTTTTTTAGTCACTCAATTATGTTAGGTTTATTTCTATCTCTAGGAGCTTTATTCGGAGATCTAGCAGGAGCCTTTGTAAAGCGAAGGCTTGGGCTCTCTCCTGGTGACTTGTTACCCGTTATTGATCAAGTTGATTTTGTAGTAGGGGCAGTTTTGTTTTCTGTTCCCATATGTCTACAGAAACTGGAACTCATAATCATCGTTTTTATTGTAACCCCTCCCATACACTTGTTGACAAATTTCACGGCATATAAACTGGGTCTAAAAAATAATCCTTGGTAAAGCTTTCACTTGCCTAATTTTATTTGTATCGTAACCTCAAGGAATATGTATGATATTATTAGAAAGATAACACCTATCATAAACATCAAGTAAGCTTGTCTAGGTTTGTAGACATACTTTGTACTTTGATACATCGCTATTGCTCCGATGATGCCCAGCGAATAAAGAATCATTGCAATTATACTGTCTGTGATAAACTGTTCTGATAGTTGCGGGTAAAGGAAGATAAATCTTCCACCGCCGGGAAGCTCTACGTAAGCTGATGGAAGTGGTCTTCTTACTACATTGTATAGACCTCCTCCGAAGAGAAATATGGCTACAGCTATTGCTATTGCTGAAAGGGCTATGGCAGACGGTCTTGTTGAAATTCTTCTGTAGAATCCATTTATGGAGTAAGATAATGATGTAATTCGTTTCTTAACTCTACGTGACACTTTTTTTTCCACCGCTTTTAATCAAGTATTCTGCCACTTCTTTAGCCCATTTTCCTGTTAATGAATTCTTACTGATCTCACTTAAATACTCTTTCCAAGAGATTTCCAGTGCTTTTTTCCATGAATTATATTTTTTAACGATGTTTTCATATGCCTTCGCATGTAGTTCGCAATAACTTTTTTCTCCAGTCTCTCTACTGCATATTGCGCATTTCAATTTTTTTCTTCCTATCTTTTTTTATTTGGCAGTCGGGATTGAAACATAGTGTCCAGGGGCGTTTTCCTTTTCTTCGAACATGAACGGTAGGCCAACTGCATTCGCGGCAGTTTCTGCTGGACGGTCTAACTGAGCCCTTTTGTGGGAGTGGAAACGATGTTTTACATTTTCCCTTGAAATAGTTTGTGCATCCAATGAAACGTTTACGTGTTTTTCTTGAGTATAATATCATGAGCTTGCCTGTACCGCAAACTGGGCATGTACCAATTATCCTCTCTTCCACTCTAGCCTTTCTTATGGCGTCGCTCAACTGCTTACCAATAATTCTCTCTTTCTTCTTTAGTTCCTCTACTACCTGCTTAAGCATTTCAACAGTGTCCATCAACACGTTTTCCCTTTTCTCTCTTCCGTCTTGTATCTTATCCATCCTTTCCTCTAATTCACTTGTCAGCTCTGTTGAAATAACGACAGGACAATATTTTTCTAGAACTTCTAGAACTTCAAAGCCTAGATCCGTTACGATCATTCTCTCTTCTCGGACGTACTTTCTATCGTAGAGAGTCTGTATAATGTTTGCCCTTGTCGCTTTCGTTCCGATTCCGGTATCTTCCATTTTCTTGAGGAGACTGCCAGGATTATACCGTGAGGTT
>DAOVFL010000102.1 GCA_030672945.1 Candidatus Bathyarchaeota archaeon
ACCGTATCCTCTGTTAAGTCATCGACAACCATAGGAATCAAAATAGAAAAGTATGTGCTTTTAGCAGGTGTTCTTGTTGAAACAAGTCACTTGATGACGGCACTGATATTTGCAGCAGCTATAATACTCATCCTTTCAATAGAAGTTTACAGAAGAAGACATCATGAATCAAAGAAAAGCTCAAGTTAGAGCTAGAATAAGGAGTTCTGAAGAAAAAACTTTATATCAGGTTTTACGAATATACCAAATAGAGACGTAAGATCGTAATAGTGAAGTTTTGTTGAAATAATGACTAAAGGTTGTGCATGTATTGGCTCAAGCGAAGACTTGCTCTCCCACATGCAAATACTTCAGATGCGTAAAGAAAGCCGCTGTCTACCGTCGAGATGACGTGTGGTGCAGATGGACAGAAGAAATCTGTAACGTCGCAAATTGTACATATGCTATGTGTGTAAAAAGACGACTTCTCCCAGGAGGAATCTGTGGAGAAACTGTAAAAAGGAAAACAGTTGAAAAGAAACCGGAAGAGGTTATCGGACCAACAATCAAGCTCCGCGGAAAAGCCTTTCGTAAAATCGGTGATAAAGAGATCTTCTGAAATCTCTAGCTTCGGCAGCCATTCAAACTATCCTTCGAAGAATTGGATGGTTTATTTTCTATTGGGAATTAGCATCATTTCGCTGAAACACGTTTAACAACAGGTGGTCTGATTTTTCTTAGGACTCTGTAGCCGCAGAAAATGCATTTTATCTGTCCACCGCGGAGTTCCAACTCGTCTGAAGGAACCTTTCCTCCGCATCTTAAACATTCATAGACAATTCCTGCAGGTTTCTTTTTCTCCATAAGGTTTTCCTCTTCTTAGGAACGAATATTGTTCTACTTTTAAAAGGTTTTCTAGAAATACTGTAATTGTGAAAGGGAGGAATCTTGAAAAAACGGTTAAGGCGCCTTCTTTCTTCTGATGAGCTGACTTACATTTACAATTCTTATGATATTATCGGAGATATTGCGGTTATACGCGTAACAGAGAAATCTAGAAAATACAGCAAAATTGTTGCAGAAGCAATTATGAATGTCCATAAGAACGTAAAAACAGTGTTGGCTCAAACAAGTCCCATTAGCGGAATCTTCCGACTTAGAAAATTAGAGTATGTTGCTGGCGAAGATAAGACCGTGACTATTCATAGAGAGTCTGGATGTGCATTCTCGGTTGACGTTGAAAAGTGTTATTTTTCACCAAGACTTCTCTACGAACGAATGAGGATTGCAAAACAGGTTAGAAACGGAGAAGTTGTTGTAAACATGTTTGCTGGGGTCGGCAGCTTCTCCATAATTATCGCTAATCATTCGAAAGTCGGAAAAATACATTCAATTGACGCTAACCCCACAGCATTTCAGTTCACGCAAGAAAACGTTAGATTGAACAGAGTTTATGGAAAAGTGATCCCCATACAAGGAGATGCTAAGGAAATTATTGAAAAAAAACTACATCATGTAGCGGATAGAGTTCTTATGCCTCTACCTGAGAAAGCCCTCGAATATCTGCCTCATGCCTTGTTAACACTTAAAAAGGTTGGAGGATGGATACACTACTACGATTTTGAATACGCCAAGAAAAAGGATGATTCCATACGGAAGGCTAAACTTGAAGTTGCTGAAAAACTTGAAGTTTTCAACGTGATTTTCGGTTTCCCGTTCAGCAGGGTTGTTAGAACAATCGGTCCACACTGGTATCAAGTAGTTTTAGATATTGCCATCCAAACAATAGTTAAGTAAATTTAATAAATGCTCGTTTGATACTTGCATGAAGGAGATGTGAAATGAAAAAGAAGCTAATGGAGATTCTGGCTTGTCCGATAGATAAACATCACCCTCTTGAATTACTTATCTTCGAAGCGAAAGAGGAAATAGTGGAGGGCCTAATCATCTGCCCAAAATGTTTTAGATGGTATCCAATCCGAGATGAGATTCCGGAAATGCTGCCTGATGAACTACGAAAAGAAGGTGAAGACCTGCCGTTCTTGAGAAAATGGAAGGAAAAGATTCCGAAAAAAACTCTACTAGAAGGTAAACCTTTCAATCTTAAAAAAGAAATAAAAACATCTTGATTTTCTACTTCAGTTCTATCACTTTGCCTTTTGTTGAAGATTTTAATGCTGCCTCTGCAATTCGAAGAGCCTTTAACCCGTCCATACCTGTTATTAATGGTTTCTCCTTTTCCGAAATACAATTTGCAAAGTTTTGAAGTTCAAGTTTCAAGGGTTCTTGCCAAGCAAGTCTCGGTTGCACGGTTTTCTTTGCATCCTCAATCGTTAGTTCCTGCGTGATATAATCCAATTTCATAATAGCTTGGCTCCCAGTAACTACTAATATGCGCGTTTTGTACGGTGTCAACCAGTTAGATTCAATGAAGGCGCTTTTACCTCCCTTAAAAGTGAGCATTATCTGGGCATAGTCCTCAAACTTTCTATGTTTCATTCTTCCAGTTTTTGCATAAACAGCAATGGGTTCTTCATCAAAAAGATATCTCATTATATCTATGTCATGGATTGCTATGTCCTTAACAACACCTACGTCGCCTATTCTTTCAGGCCACTGCGAAACCCTTTTTGCTGTAGCACACACAAGATCACCTATTGTTTTGTTTTCAATCGCGTTCTTGATGTATTGGATTCCTGGGATAAATCGCATTAAGAAGCCCACTGTAAGGTGTAAATCTTCCTTTTCTGCTGTTTCCAGCAGTTTTTCCGCTTGCTTCGCGTCTGTTGCCATTGGTTTTTCAACTAGAACATGTTTTCCCTTTTCTAGTGCTTTCAATGCTTCCTTTGCAAGACTTGTTGACCACGTACAGATGCTTACTGCTTCAATATCTTTTCTTTTTAACATTCTTCCGAAGTTAGTGTAAGGCTTTGCACCAAATTGCTTAGCCACGGCTTTGGCCCTTTCGACCTTTATGTCACAAACCGCTAGGAGTTCTGTTTCTTCCAACTCTCTGTAAACTCGCGCATGATTTCTTCCCCAGAAACCTGTTCCGACGACTGCAACACCTAACTTTTTCATTTTGTCCAGACTCCTCTTCCTAACCCACGATATATGAAACCTTCCCTTTCAACTTTTTCAGGGTCAACAACGCCTTCAAGATCAACTATAGCGGCTGGCATCCTTGCCATTATTTTAAGTCTCTTCAAGTTTAAACGCTTGAATCTGTTGTGACCTGTAAGTATTACTATACAGTCTACGCCCTCCATAGCCTCTGCTAGATTTTTCTTGAAGGGATAATCCAAATCTCCTAACTCCTTACCTGATAAGTATGGGTCATAAAGACTGACTTTAACTCCTTTAACATCCAGAATTTTAGCCAGCTTTTTGACTGAAATTTTTGCTTCATCTTTTACGTTTGGTGTTTGTGAAATTCCAAGCAGAGAAATTTTTGATCTTCTCAATGTCTTTCCACAGCTCCTTAAAGCACCTTTAACAAGATTAGCTGCATGTTTTGAAATTTCCTCATTTACTTCATTGGCAATTGTGGGAATTCGAAGCTTTACATTCATGTTTTCCGCTTCTTCTAATAAAATATATGGCTCTTCATGTATGTTTCTACAAGTAAGTGCAGGCGAGACAAGTGTACATTCTGCACTTTTTTCAGAGAGTTTCTTAGCTTCAAGATAGTCCACGCCCACTTTCTCGCAAAAAACGGCAAATTCGTTTGCCAAGGCAACATTGACGTAACGATGTACGGCTTCAAAAAGTTTCGTTGCTTCCGCTGTTTTTACATCGTTCGTACTTATTGCGCCATCTTTTATGATAGTTCCTAGAACAGTTAAGGCTGCTTTTAGGCTGCTCTTGTCTGTTGCCGCAA
>DAOVFL010000002.1 GCA_030672945.1 Candidatus Bathyarchaeota archaeon
AGTTAGGTTTCCTTCAAAGTTAACATCGATATCACCTAGAGTTAGGCCGGGTAACATGTGAACAGTTATCATTCCATTGAATGACTGTTCTGAGTATTCCCCTGTAATGGTAATGTCGGTGGAGTTAAATGGAAAACCAGAAAAGTCAATCAAGGAAGGATATGAGTAGAACGAGTCTGGAAAAGTTACGGAACCATCAATATCGGTCATGTATATTCCGTTTGAATATTCACCAGTCATAGTTACAGTTGTGGCGTTAAATGGAAATTCTGAAGCTTCCTCCGATGGAACTGTTAGAGTAGTGTTTATTAAAACATCATGTGTGTCACCGTCTTTACTGATTTGAGCGTTTAACTCGATACCTGGGTTTGGTGAATATGGGCCAAATAGATAAATCGGATATGGACTAGTGTAATTGTATCCGCTTGACAGCCCGACTGCCCCATCGGGATAGATAATAAACTTTACTTCTAGATCCATGTAATTACTAGGCATTACTGTGGCATATACACCAGTGAATTGAAATCCATGAAAAGACAGCATCAACGATATTAAGTAAAACGTCATAAAAAGCGGAAGAATCTTGTTTTTTCTCATTTTTCTTATCCTAGAGTGTATTTAGAAAATGTCTTTATATATACTTTGTGAATACGTGAGAGTAAGTGCGATTTCAATTAAGGATGGTATTCTTAGATGCGACTTGTTGCGATGTGCCTTAGAAACCTAGGTCGTAGAAGACTTCGGACTTTTCTTTGTGTTTTCGGGGTAGCTGTGTCTACGTGTTTTGTTGTTGCTGTTGGTTCTACAACTTTAAGATTCGTTACAATTATGACTGATATGAACATTTTTTTCCAAGGTGACGTTGTTGTAGTTGCAAGGGATGTGATTATGATTCAAGGGTTTCCGATTGGAGGAGTGATTCCGCAAAGCGTAGTTGATGAACTTGATAAGATGGACTGTGTCGACAGGAGTATCCCCGTAATATTCAATTTTGAATTTCATCTTGGTGAAGACTCTGGTGTATTGCCAGTTTACGCGACTATAGGATTACCTTTGGAAGAGTGGTCGATGATTGTTCGTTTTGCAACCCTAAAGCCAGGCGGAAGATTGCCTGAGGCGAATTCGACTAACGAGGTTATTATGGGTTGTTCCCTAGCTGAGCAATTTGGAATATTAACAGGTTCTAATACATATTTGAAAGGACAAGAATTAACTGTATGTGGCATTATCGAGAGTCCATCTGCACTTTTGGGACGTTCAATAATCATGAGCTTAGAACTAGCTCAAGACGTTTTTAATTATCCCAAGCGAATAAACATGGCTGTTGTTAAACCGAAACCAAGCATTACACAGGAGGAACTTGCTAGTAGAATTGAAGAAGAGATAAGCTGTGGTATGGCTTTAACGGAGAATGAACGGAATGAGTTGATAAAACCCGTTCTTGAGGCTGTGGAAAACTGGATTATGGCGATTCAAGGGATTCTTTTACTACTAAGCCTAACTCTTGTCGCAATCGTTGGGATGATGAACGCTTCAGAAAGACGAAGGGACTTCGCAACTTTAGACGCTATAGGTGCACCATTAAGCTTCGTTTTCCGAGTTGTCATTCTGGAAACCTCATTAATCGGATTGTTAGGCGGTATTCTAGGTATAGCCTTCGGCGCCTTAGCGGCACTCGTTTTATCAAGCCTTTACACGAGCATTCCACTTGTCCAGTTTTTCCCATGCATTTTCGAGATTGTCCCACCAGTCTACGTGCTTGAGATATTCCTGGCAGTTGTTGTTGTATGTTGCGTTGGAGGAATAATTCCAGCTATCAACGCGACAAGAATGCGGATAGCTGAAGTTTTGAGGTCTGAATATTAATGAAGATTAAAACTGTAGATTTGACCCGGATATATCATGTAGGCGCTTCAAAGATAATTGCGGTCAACAAGAGTAACTTTGAAGTTAGCAAGTCAACCTTCACAGCCATAGTTGGACCTTCAGGCTCGGGAAAATCTACGCTGCTAAATCTTATTGGACTTAATGATTATCCAACCGCTGGAAAAATCTTAATTGACAACACAGACACTTCGCTTCTTTCAGGTCGTGAGCGAAGAAAAATTCGGCTTTTCCGCATAGGTTTCGTTTTTCAGACCTTTAATTTATTGGCCACACTCAGTGTACTAGAAAACGTAGAGTTGCCCATGGCTCTGGCTGGAAAGCCTTCGAAAGAGCAAAGGGAAACAGCCGTAAGGCTCCTTGGAAATGTCGGTTTAGGCGGCAGGATTCACCACAGGCCGAAGGAGCTTAGCGTAGGTGAGATGCAGCGAGTAGCCATAGCAAGGGCGTTAGCTAATGATCCTGAAGTAATAATTGCTGATGAACCTACAGGGGAGCTTGATTCAAAAACAGCTGAAGAAATAATTGGTTTGCTTTTTGACATAAACAGAAATCGTAAGACTACTGTTATTGTGGCAACGCATGATGAAAAATTAGTTAAGGTGGCAGAGACTCTTTATACAATTAGAGATGGTAAATTAAAGCTAAAACATTAAGTTATTATAATAGCGAAAAATCTGTGAATTTTATTTTTCCTTTATTGTTAATGACCGCTTCGAATTTTTCAGTCCACGGATGCCCTTCTAAGTCTATCGGGCATGTTCCTTGAATTATCCAAGAATCATCCTTTTCTTCAATTATAGAAACATCAATTCTTTCTGCACTTCTCTTTTTCCTAACGAAATTAACAGCTACTTTTTGAGCCTCTTCTTTCGAGACAGCTTTCATGCGCTTTTTCCTCCACTATCTTCAGTATCTACATTTGGGGTGGCATTAAGGGTTATGAATGGAGAATAGTTAGTAAAACTAAATATGGCCTTGTACCTACCATGTCGCAATAAGTTAAAATCTTCAGACATTTCAGTTTATCTGTAAAGTGACTTATTCGGAAAAGGAAGGATATGAGCGGGAAAAGAAGGATAATAATTCATGTAGACATGGATCATTTTTTTACGGCGGTCGAGGAGAGAGAGGATCCGAATTTGAAGGGTAAACCGGTTATTGTGGGGGCTGACCCTAAGGAAGGAAAGGGATGGGGGGTTGTCAGCACCTGCAATTATAAGGCAAGAAAGTTCGGTATCGGATCTGGCATGCCTATTTCAAGAGCTTGGAAGCTTTGTCCAGAAGCAATCTACAGACCAGTTAATTACATGCTTTATGAGGGAGTTTCCAGCGAAATAATGAGTATGCTACGAAAATACGCGGAAAAATTTGAGCAGTGGAGTATAGATGAAGCTTTTCTTGGCGTAACTTCGAAAGTGAAAGACTACGATGAAGCTGAAGCTCTGGCACATCAAATAAAAAGGGAAATTCTGGAGAAAGAAAAAATTACGTGTTCAATAGGTGTAGGCCCCAACAAGCTTGTAGCAAAAATAGCCAGCGACATTCAAAAGCCTGATGGTCTAACGGTTATTAAGGAGGAAGATGTTGAAGGATTTCTCGCTTCTTTGCCTGTGCGTAAGCTCTTGTGGGTTGGACGGAAAACTGAGCAGAAACTGAAAAGAATAGGAATAAAGACTATAGGAGACATAGCTAATCACGATCCTACAGTTTTGAAGGAAAACTTCGGTTCCATGGGTACACAGCTCTATTTGATGGCGCATGGGATTGACAGAAGCGAAGTTGAAGAAAGAGGCGAAGCTAAATCTGTCAGTCGTGACTTAACTTTTGAGGAAGATACCACGGATCTTGAGTTTGTTTTCGATGCTTTAGATAAACTTTCAGACGATGTGTATAAAGATGTGGCGACACGAAACCTCTGGTTCAAAACAGTTACAGTTAAGGTGCGATATGAAGATTTTGAAACCCACACGCATAGGAAAACACTGCCTTTTGCAACCAATCGTTTACAAGATCTACAGAAAACAGTGAAGTTACTTGTGCAAGATTATCTTAGACCAGACAGAAAAATACGGCTCGTAGGCGTAAGAAGCTCGAATTTTGCGTCTACAGAAAAACAAAAAAAATTAATATGAAGGCTTGAGGTGAATACTGAGTTCCATCGAGGGTGCAGGATGAGTGAAGTTGGAAGATTATTGGAGAAATCAGGGTACTCAAGAAAAGCAATAGAATATTACTTGAAAAAAGTGAATGTTGGACGCATAGAAAACCCGAACGTCAGCTCAGTATATACCGGATCATGCGGCGACACTATGAAAATCTACCTTAAAATCGAATTTAACGTAATAAAAGACGCGAAATTTCAGGCAATAGGCTGTGCAGGAGCCTATTCATCAGGATCAGCCTTAATAGAAATGGTAAAGGGCAAAACCTTGAAAGAAGCTGAAAAAATAACAGAAAAGGAAATAATCAATTTTCTGGGAGGCATACCGAAACAGAAAATCCACTGCGCTTGTCTATCTAGAAGGACTTTACAGAAGGCCATTAAAAAGTACCGGAACTCCAAAACTGGAACTAACACATGACCTGTTAGAATTCACTCATGCAAAACAAACTCCCACTTACACCACAAATCTTTAGGATGTTTTCCTGGCGGACAAACTATACAGTTTACTTCAACGTTCGGATTCAATGTTTTAGCAAAGTTTTTCAAATAGCCAAACCGAACTTTCTTGCATGGAAACTCGCTTAAACTTTTTTTCAAACGGGCTTCCTGTGTTTTACACTTGCTGATGCTTAAGACAGCTTTGTTATCATCTATCTCAATTGTTTTGAATGGCTGATCTAAAGCCCAGCTTGACTTCCGCAGAAGATTCATAATTATCGGAATATCTACATTTTCACCTACTTGAAACATTCTTCGCAAGCTCTTAGCTTCAATTTTAGCCATAATCTGCCAAACTCCAGCATCGACTTCTGTTGCAGCTTCAGTGCCAAACTTTTCCTCGATACCTAGGAAGTATAAGCCGTCAACCCTCCATAAGTTTCGTATTTGGAGAAAGAAGAAGTCAAGGAGGTTTTCACATGGCATTTTAGAGAGCATTTCACGGTCTTCGGCACTTCCAGGTGGATACTCACTCATACGTAACACCGTCTTAAGATTGTAAAATATTATGGGATTAACCTTTTAAACTTAGTCTAGTCAAAAAAGAGAGGAGAGTTGACGAAGCATTTGAAGCATCTGATAGAAGTTATTATCTTAGGAATTGTACAAGGCTTAACAGAGTGGCTTCCAATATCAAGCACTGGACACTTGAAGTTATTTGAGAAGCTTTTAGGCTTTGAGGCTGCATGTGAACTCGTACTTTTTGATGTTATTCTGCATGTTGGAACCTTAATTGTGATTTTAGTATTTTTCAGAAAAGAAGTCTGTAAAATTTTGTCAGCTATCGCACATTTAGATTTTGAAACAGAGTATGGTAAAATTGTACCCTTAATAATTGTTGGATCTATCCCTACAGTATTGATAGGCTTAATCTTTGGTTTGCTAATAGAAGGTTCATTTAAAAACATTCTGCCAATTGGCATGGCGTTCCTTTTCTGTGGAACAATACTTTATTCTGCAAAGTTTGGAAAAGATAGAACTGTTAGCATTGACTATTCAACAGCCATATTGATCGGTTTAGCGCAGGGTATAGCTATAATCCCGGGCATTTCAAGAAGTGGAGTAACTATTGCAGTTGCACTTTTAATTGGAATCAAGCGGGAGAAAGCCTTCAAGTTCTCTTTTCTCCTTTCAGTTCCAGCCATACTGGGAGCCTTATGTTATACTACTTACATAGAGCTCGATGAACTAGCATCAGCAGGGTTGGAGTGGATTGAAATACTCGCAGGAGCGGTCGTAGCGATGTTCGTGGGCTACATTGCCTTGAAACTGTTTTGGAAAGCCGTAGCGAAAGGAAAATTTCACTTTTTCGCATTCTACTGTTGGCTACTTGGCGTACTATTGGTTTTGTGGAGCATTCTCTAGCCATTTAGGCTTGCCGGACAAAAATTCTGTCAGAAACCTTGCAAACTCGCTGTCTTTCCTGTAAACCTCTATTATTTCTTCGTCAACGAGAATTTCAAATTCCCTACGAATCTTTTTTGAAATTCGATCAGCTACACCCGTGTTTCTTCCACCATTCCTCATTTTTTCCTTTAGCAGCACCACAACATCTGTATATTTCCTGCGGATTTCCACAACCCATCTTCCATCTTTAATGTAGGGTCCGGAAACAGTGTTTGAATTACCTGCATGTTTTAACAGGAATTTTTCGCAGGCGCTTCTCTTTTCAAGAGGTGGTCCCAAATGTTTTTTAATTAATGGGATAAGACGTTGCTCGATCTCAAAAATGAACATGCTGGTGGTTTTCTCGTTACTCCAGGGGAGATCTCGTATAATTTTGAAACCGTTCAATTGAATTAGTTTATGCAGTGATCGCTGGGATTTGTAGAGTTGCCCCCAAAGGATATCTGGAACCACATTTATTTTTCCAAGAGTTAAGAAGATAATCGCAGAGCCACGCTTATCTAGTGTTTGCATTAGTTCTTTTTCGGTTAAGACGGTTGTTTTAGTCGGGTAAAAGAAGTTAATGGTTGGATTTTTTAGGAAAGCTCGAGCAGCGGCTATGAAAGTGTAAAATTTCTGTGACCGCACTGCTGAAGCAACGTTTCTTCCCCTGTCCACTGGATCAATTGTTATTAAGGGTTCTTTGAATAGCAGTTTTAGTTCGTTCTCTCTTTCTTTATAATAGTTTTCGATGTCTATGATTATCTTTTTTTTGTGTTGGGCGAAGGCTTCCAGCGTGTTTACAAAGGACTCATGGTGTAGAATCAGAAGTTCACATAAGTAGCCGCTGAATCCTCCAACCTTAATTTCCGCACCATAAACATTTATCCCCTTCATAAACTTCTTTAGCAGTCGCACCGCATCCTTCATGTTCTTCTTTAAGTATTTCTTCGTATAATCTGTATGGAATGGTGTACGATCTGTGGCGCTCAACCATTCTCCTCGCTTTACTTTGTAGCAAGGTACGATATTGATTCTAGTATCGTCGACTATTGCTTCGAGATATGGATGCTCCGCGAACCTTTCGATCTGTTTTGAGCCTTCTGTGGCTTTCCTCGCTATTTTAAGACATATGTCTCCAAGGTGTTTTCGGGGTATGGTTGTTGGTACACGCATGAAAATATCTATGTCTGGTTCCCTGCTGAGCCACGTGTCCTTTGCAACGGAGCCTTCAACGCGCACCTCAGCGTCAATACTAGACTCCTTGGATGCAGAAACAACTCTTTCTTCCAGTTTTTTGGCTAATGCTTTAATCTTAGCCCGTTCACTCTTTTTCGGTGTAATCCCTTCCAAAACGGTGGCGCATACCCTTTCAATTTTCTCTTGCATAAGCCCTAGCCTTTTTTATTGTTTTGGACAGAACTCTTTAATGGTTGAATAAATGGGTCCTTCTGGTGTTAGATCGCTTCGTTTAAGCCTTAAGCATTCAACCCCAACAATTCCAAATTCGTAATTTAGATTTTCAGTTATACACTTTATAAGTTCAGCCTTGTTTCTACCAGATTTTACACGAGCAATCGTTAGATGAGGACTAAAGCCTTTAGAGTCTGGTGCAAATCCTAATCTGCGTAAACGTGGCTCTAACTGACTGAAAACACTTTGCATCTGGTCGACACCCTCAACGATTCCAACCCACACAACTCTTGGATACCGCAAATGTGGGAACGCATTGATCCCTTGTAACTTAACATCAAAAGGTGCAAACTTTATCTTTTTCATTCCTTCAAAAATTTTTTCAACCATAGGCGGAGTTATGTTTCCAAGGAACCGCATAGTCATGTGAATGTTCTCAGGTTTAACCAGTTTCAAGTTAGCCCCAGTTCTAATTAGAAGATTCTGTATATCTGCCATTTTTCTTAAGACTACCTCGCTGTCTATGTCAAAAGCTATGAAACTTCTGATAGATTCTGGCATTTATCCATCCACTTCGATGTATGTTTATTTTTCCTCCTTTTATAAATGCTTTATACAAAGTTTGACTGGTTAAAAATCGAGGTTATTTAGATCTATTCACGCCTTAAACCATCTAAATATTAGATATCTTATCCTTCCTTTCTCCAAACCTGGCACTGCTATAATGAATCTTTTTCGCACTGTTGTTGCAAGTCGTCCAGCCTTGACAATCTCTGTGGCTGTTATGTCGGATTTGGCTCTTTTAACCGAAACCATGTAAGGTGCATGCTCGAGACCTGGCCCATGTTTGTAAACTGCGAAGTCACATCCAAACTTTATTCCCGGCGTTACAACAAAACTGCTCTCTCGTAGATCGTGATAAACAGCGTATTTTTCATTGAAATCTTCATACAGTTCCTTTGCCCTTTGACGAAGCTTTTTCAAGGTAACCCTCTTCATTTCGGAAACATCGTAGACTGTTATGATTCTTTTTTCAGCAAGATAGACGCCTTCCATCAAGTCTAATATCAGTGGAACAGTGAATTCTGGGATTTTAGGCTTTGGAATTCCAAGTGGTTTTCCATAGAACCCCATTTTATAAAGTTCTGAACCGTTTTTTGGGTTCCACACAACTAGAAAGTTTTCAATAAATTCCACTTTAATTTTTCTAGGCATGTAATTTTTCGCCTTTCACATGATGAAGGATAATATGCGGGTAACATCAGCAGCGTCTTCAGCTTTATCAGCAGAATCTTCCAAAAGTTGCAGAACATCTCTTAAGAGTATTAAAGCTGAAAAATCGACTTGGCTAATTAAAAGGTTAATTTCGAGTTTGCGGTAAAGCGCATCAACAGCTTGTTCAGCAATCTCTACTTCTCTGGCTTTCTCCATGACTCTATCCGAACCATAACTCAGAACCATCATTGTTTCTCTAAGTCTAAGTATTGTCTCCAGAACTGCTTCTGAAAGCCTAAGCAATTCTTCTTTGATGCTCATTGGCACACGCCACTCATGCTCCATAATTGCAACTAAACGGAAAGCGAGACCTTCGCTAAAGTCTGCAATTTCGCTTGTTAAGTTTGTAAATCTTAGAAAGTCCTCTCTGCTGAGCAGAATTGCTCCTATTTCAGCAAGTTCTTTGGAGACTAAACGTCTAGCTTCATCAATTTCATCTTCTCTGCTCTGGATCTCTGTAAAGAGCTGCCTTGCTTTTTCAGTATCATCTTTTATGAAGCAGTCTATCATTTGAGGAATAATCCTAGTTAAACCTAAAACTTTTTTGATGTGGTCTCGGCAAACGCTTAAGGCCCTACGTTTCACACGTCTCTCAGTCTCTGCTGGGAACACCAAGTTTTCTCCCGCCCTTGAAAATAGGCTTAACTTTCTAACAACAGATGTGCAGTAGTGTTAAAAAAGGTAACGAAACTTTAACTCTCAAAAGGTTCGCCTAAATCATTAAAATCGGCTTTCCAACGGAAATACTTACGTAGAAGTTCGGGTAAGTCTTCAATTCGACATCTAACTTGTTTCCACGAATCACGATCCCTAATGGTGATCGTGTTATCCTTTAACGTTTCATAATCCACAGTTATACCTAGAGGCATACCAATCTCATCTGCTCGGGCATACCGTCTACCGATAGAACCAGCTTCATCATATTCCACTGAAAAACCTTCGTTGATTAGCATCCTGTAAACTTGTAATGCCCTTTCCGGTAAGCCATCCTTACTCACTAAAGTATAAACGCCAACTTGTAAGGGAGCTATATCCCGTGGAAAACTCAGTATTACCCGATCATCTTTAACTCGGTAAGCGTACTCGAGAGCTACATAAACCATTCTATCCGAACCGAAACTTGGTTCAACAACATATGGAATGAAACGTTTTCCAAGTTCCTTAACATTCGACCGCGTGATCTCCACGTATTCCGGTGTAATCCTGTATTTTCCAAGCGTGAAAGAGCCATTTTTCCTAATGGAAGCTTCAACTTCTTCTGGATCGGCTTCAGAAAGCATCTTAGCAACCTTTGCCGCTTCTTCTTTGAAAACTGGTCCAAGTCTCACCATTAAAGGTTTCACAACTGTCTGTTCCTTCTCAACTGGCTTTTCATACTCTTTAAAGACTCGCATGTCGATGCCACTGAACTGCATGTGCCTCTTCAAGTCATAATCTGTTCGGTAAGCGTGGCCAGAAACCTCAATCCAGCCCCAACGTTCAACATAAATCTCTTGGTCAAAGCTTTGAAGAGCATAATGAGCTTTTTCCCATGGAAGTTTTTCAATGAAACGCTGTTTTTCCGTTGGTACACCTAGATCAACCAACAATTTCTTGGCTAAGACCATAAATACTGATTGCCACTCAGCCTTGATGTAACCTTTCTCCAGAGCGTCTCTCACTGTAACCTCAACAATTTCTTCTGAGCCACGCAGTTTATTTTCAGCCAGAACCAATGGCAATGTCTCGTTTTCATAGTCCTTTAGTAAATAACAGTTTGGCTTCTCCGGGTCAAAGAAGAATTCAAGATCAATTATCGTGAACTCCCTTGATCTTATTAATCCCTGCCTAGGTGAAATCTCGTTTCTTAGAACGTGACCTATTTGCATTACGCCGAAAGGAAGTTTCTCCCTTGCCATTTCATATAGACGTCTAAATTCCACGAATATTCCTTGTGCAGCTTCAGGACGTCCATAACCAACAGCTTCAGAGTACGGGCCAATAGTGGTTTTAAACATTGTAAGGAAATATTTGGGCTCGCCGAATGTGCCTTCACATTCTGAACAGCGAATCTCATGTTTTTCAATAGCCTCTTTAACTTCTTCCAGACTTAGTTTTTCAGCTTCTAACGAGCTGATTTCCGCGAATTCTTCAAGTAAATGATCCGCGCGGAATCTCCTCTTACATTTCATACATTCAACCATGGGTTCTTTGAAATGATCCACGTGTCCTGAAGCTTCAAAAACCTTGCTTGGCGTAATTATGGGAGACTCTATTTCTAAAATTCCAAGCTTGTTCACAAACAGTTCTCTAACTTTTTTTTCAATATTCTGCTTCAATTTAGCACCTAGAAAACCGTAGGTTACAAAACCGCTTACGCCACCATATATTTTGTAGGATTGCCAGAAGAAGCATCGTCGGCGCGCTAGCTCGTTGATTATCGTGAACTTGTCAGGAGTTTTTGTTTCGTCTGTCACTTTTATTGAACCCTTCTAGATCGCGTTTAAAGACTAAAGAGACTTAAATAATAATTGTTTCTAAACAAAGTGTGGTGAGGTGGACTTGAGGATCCTAAGTTCTCAAGATCTGTGGAATTTGGTTGATGGAGCAGCGATCTTTTCTGCGGGAGGTGGAGGTGACCCCGATGCAGGCTATAGAATAGTTGAAAAGCTAGTTTCTGAAGATTATACTGTCAGGCTTGTACCTCCTTCTGAAGTGCCTGATAAAGCGAAAATAGTAAATTTTGCTTGTGTTGGTGCTACGGCTACGGTTGAATACGATCCTAATGCGGCGGTTGAAACTTTAAGGAATTTAGAAGAATACGCAGGTTTTTCTACTTATGCCACAATTCCTGTTGAGCTAGGTGGCTTTAACACTTTGGCAGCGGTTGATGTTGCCGCCAGATGTAACATTCCAATTATAGATGCTGATGGAGCTGGTAGGTCTGTTCCAGAAGTTCATTTAAAAGTCTATACGATTGATGGCATACCCTTAACTCCAATGGTAATAGCAGATTTACATGCTAAAAACATAGTTATTACCAAAGAAACAGTGAATTCGAAGGCTGCTGAAAGGATTGCTCGTGTTCTTGCTGCTGAATGGGGTCACAGCGCTTATACAGCTAGAAGAATTCTAACAGGCATTCAAGTGAAGACTTCACCAATTCAAACTAGTTTATCGAAGTCCATGCAGATTGGAAGGTTACTAAAGAAAACCTCTGATCCTGTAAAGGCTGTCTTGAAGGAAACAGGCGGCTTCAAACTTTTTAAGGGTGTTGTAGATCATGTTGAGCGGGAAACCAAGGCCGGTTTCACGTTTGTGGACGTAAAACTTCGTGGGAAACGTGAATATGCAGATAGCGTTTTTGAATTTGAAGCGAAAAATGAAGTACTCATAGCTTATAGAGATGAAAAGCTCGCTGCAATCGCCCCGGACATCATCACTCCTGTACACCCGGAAACTGGTAAGTGTATAACTGCAGAAAAAATTGCAGAAGGCGATAAACTGGTTATTCTAGGTTTACCAGCACCACAGAAATGGAGAACCAGCAAAGGATTAGAACTTTGGAAGGATGCCCTTCAAAGGTCACGCATTTTGAAAGAATACATACCTATAGAACGGTTGGTGTCAAACTGAGAAGGCTGATCCATTACATTAATTCCAGATGTTCCATGATCTTCACTTTTCCTAGTTTCAAATTTTCATCAATTTGAAACAAACATTACAGGGTTGTCGCATCTTTCTTACCATAATCCTGCTTCACAGTTTCAACATTCGACGTTGGATTCCATCCTCATAAAGTACAACGATATAAACATGCATTAAGGTTCACAGTTCAAACAAGATAAAACATCAAAGTCTAACCAAGCCTTTATTTTACCAGCCCTCCATATTCCAGTTAGAAGGGCGTCATAGCACGTTATATAAAGTATAATCGTAAAATAAGGAAAGCTAGTAAGGTGTCAAAGACATTGTCGAAAATAAAGGTGGCTTTAGTAGGCATTGGAAACTGCGCCTCAACTCTTCTTCAAGGTTTGCATTATTATAGTGACTGTAAAAGAGAGGAAGAGTGTATAGGACTGCGCAACCTATTACTCGGAGGCTTCCACCCAAGAGACATCCAGATAGTCGCAGCCTTTGATGTGGACAGCCGAAAGGTCGGGAAGGACTTGTCTGAAGCCATATTTGCACAGCCAAACAATACGCTGAAAATTGTTGACATGCTACAAACTAACGTTACAGTGTGTAAAGGTCCAGTTTTGGACGGAGTAGGCGAGTACGCAAGAAATATTGTGCAATTAAGCAATTTACCCGAAGTAAATGTTGCGGAAACACTGAAAGAGACTGGTGCAGAAATCGTGGTCAATTTACTTCCAAGCGGAGCAATTAAGGCTTCTCATTGGTATGCTGAGCAAGCATTAATTGCTGGATGCGCCTTCGTCAATGCTACACCAGTTTTTATTGCCAGTGATGAAACATGGGGTAGACGTTTTGAAGAGGCAGAACTGCCACTTGTAGGTGATGACTTAATTGACCAAGTTGGTGCTACAACTTTGCATAAGACTTTGCTGAAGCTTCTTTCAAAGCGTGGAGTTCGCATAACTGAAACTTACCAGCTTGATGTTGGCGGAGGAACTGAATCATTAGAAACTCTTAAGCGAACAAGAGATGTTAAACGAATTGTTAAGACAAAATCTGTTGAAGCTGCACTGCCATATAAGGCTAATGTGGTTGCTGGCTCCACAGACTACGTTGACTTTTTGCGGAATAGACGCGACAGTTACTTTTGGATTAAAGGATTATACTTCTGTAAAGTGCCAATGCAGATAGACTTGAGATTATCAACTGTTGACGCGCCGAACGCTGGCTCCGTCCTGCTTGATGTAATAAGAGCTGTGGAAGTAGCTTTAAATAGAAAGCTGAAAGGAGCAATACTGCCGATTTCCGCTTACGCCTTTAAACATCCATCCCAACTGATGCTGCTTGAAACTGCTGAAAAAGCGTTCGTTGATTTCATCAGGGAATCCAAATAAGGTAGATGTCAATTTTTGCAGAGTTTTTGTAATTCGCATATTATATTCTCCTTTGCTCCACTCTGCGTTATTCTCTCCTTTAACAAAGTTATCGTTTTTACCGGTGTTGGATCTACGCCTCGCAGTATAGCCAAATACACACTTGTAAAATCACCAATGTAAATGGTGTACAGCATCTTAGCCAACTTACTTTGTCCAGTACTCCAAACTTCAAAGATCCTCTCTGATACCTTGGACATCAGCTCTTTTGTAACTTCAATTCTCTGTTTTATCTCTTCAGTTTCATGCTTGTCTCGAATCAATATCGTGGAAAAGCAGTCAGCAAGTTTTTTCCCTGCTTCCCAACCTACAATGTCGTTATGGTTGAGTTCTGGAAAAAATTCCCATTTGGCTGGAACCTTGCTATTCTCGTTAAACTGCTGCTTATAACGTTGTGCAACAGCACGATAAATCCCAAAACCGTAGATCACCGGAACTGTCCCGTTAATTTTGGAAGCCAACATTTTAGAAAAATTAACATTAAGAGGAGTTTCAGAAGAGTTCTCATCCTTAACCTGCTCCAATATTTTAATGGCTTCAGAGATTTCAGAGCTAACATCAGAAATTGAACCAATTTTTTCCAATATTACAAGTATAGGCAGAAACAGATATGGAAGAGCAGCGCGAGGAGGCATTCCAGATGGAATCTGACAATAAGGCAACTTCAGCTTCTCAGCAAACTCTACAAGTCTCCCACCAGAACTTACACAAAAAATCATGCAGTTCCTTTTAATTGCTTCTAGAAACATGCCTAAAGTCTCTTCGGTTTCTCCAGAATAGCTTACGACAAACACTAGAGTTTTCTCATTCACATATGCTGGTAGCGAATAATCCCTGCAGACCTCTATTGGCACAGCAATTCTATCCCTAGCCCAGTCTTTCAAGAGTTCCCCACCAATCGCCGAGCCACCTGCACCAGCAACGACTATCGCTTCAGGTTTTGAATAATTAATTGAAACATCCTCAGCCAATTTCGCTGCTATTCGGCAATTCCTGGATGCTTCAACACAGAAGGAAAGCATATGGATTTTGTCAACTTTCTCAATTTCGTTAGGATTATCTAAAATCATCGGCGACAAGTTCTATTCATCCTTTTTCAGTTTAATCAAAGATTTCTATGCGTTTCTACCTTTTAAACAAAAGGTTCAACATGGCCCTTTAAGACTTTTATTCTTCAAGAACAGTCTTTAATTTGCATAGGCGGAAAACGGTTTGCGTAACAAAAAACTTTCAATTTCGATACCTGCCTCAATAGTTTCTGACGTTCCGCATTTAAGGGAGAAAACCTCAAAGGTTGGTTCAATTGGCAGGACAGCTGCAATCTTCAGAGTCGACGAAATCATAGTTTACCCGGATAATCCACGGGTTAATCAGGATGCAGATATGAACTTGATTGTAACGTTGCTCGCTTACATGGAGACACCGCAGTATCTAAGGAAGAAACTTTTCACGCTTAAACCTGAACTACGATACGCGGGTGTACTCCCACCACTTCGAACACCTCACCATCCACTAAACTCCAAGATGAAGAAGCTGAAAGTAGGCGAATACCGCGAAGGAGCCACCTTAACCAGAAAGAAGACGGGTACTCTTGTAGACATAGGTGTTGAAAAACCAGCATTCATCTCGAACATACAATTACCGATTGATAAGCGAGTTACTGTAAGGGTTACAAAGGTTGATAAACGTGTTAAAGCTGAACTTGTAAGACGTCAAGAAATACAGGAATATTGGGGCTACACCGTTACGTCAGAAGAGCTTCCCTTCGGAAAAATGGTGAAAACCAGAAGTTTCAACTTAACAATTGCCACGTCTAAACATGGCATCCCAATTGCCAATGCTACATTGGAAATAGCTGAAAGATGGAAAAAAGCTGGAACAATCCTGGTAGCTTTTGGAGCGCCAACTCGAGGACTTTACGAAATAGCAGGACAGGAGGGGCTTGACCTGAAGGAAACCGTAGATTTCGTTGTCAACACAATTCCTATGCAAGGAACAGAAACAATCAGAACTGAAGAATCGCTTATCGCTTCCTTAGCTGTTTTAAACATGCAGTTTCACATTTAAGGTTTAAATGTTTGTTTTTCTTATGTGCGTGTATGACTTTCGATATTGCTATGCCATTAACCCTTTTCACAGTTACTATAATAGCCATGTTCTTGAGCAAGAGAACCGAAGGAAAGTTGAAATCCACTCTCGAAGAGAAGGAGTTCCGTGTTCGAGATGCAGTTTCACTTGTCGCTATGATGGGTGTAATGGTGTCATTGATTGCTTTCATTCCACAAATGGCGGTCATGATGATGTTTCTCTTTTCCTACTCGATGCTGCTTTTCATTTTCACGTATATTTTTTCAGATGTCGGAAAAACCGCAGCCAAGATGTATTGCCTGATGTTTCTTATAGCCAGTTTTCTGGCGGCAACAATCTGTCTGATTAGCTTTGTAAACAGCACAGTTGTTTATGGAGCATTAGCCTTATACTGCCTCTTCGGCTTCACGTTTTTAGCATTAATGTACGAAGAAAATAGAACTGACACAGAAGAAAGATGGTATCTAGCGGTGTTACCTCCTGCATCATTCATATGCCTATACTTGTTTTTCAGCAGAACCCCCATATGGTTTCCTTATTTGCTGGACCTGTTCGGAGTAGTTTTCGCGGTTCTGATTATCCTTTACTTGGGAAGCCTATTCACATGGAGAACATCACTCATTTTCGTTGGACTTCTCACCGTTATGGACATAATCTTAGTTTTATTTACTGGTTCAATGGTGTCTGCGGCAAAGCACGTCTCCAGTCTCAGGCTTCCAATAATGATTTCTGTTCCAACCGTTCCCGCAATTTTAACTGAATGGGGTCGGGCTTACATGTCCCTCGGCCTAGGAGACTTTTTCTTTGCGGGACTTATTGGAGTACAGACTCTTAAAAAATTCGGTAAGAGTTTCGCAGTCCTATCAGTTATCACAATGTCTATGTCCTTTTTCGTTTTTGAGGTGTTTATGCTTAACTATGGATTGAGAGCGTTTCCCGGCACCCTCATGATTATTTGCGGATGGATACCTTTACTGATCTGGAAAAAAGTGAAATCTTAAGTCTAACCGAAATTAGGATGAAAGGAAGCTGGAGGACAAGAAGTTAAGCTTCCTAGCCGAATAATGCTCCTAATCCTTCTAGTGCTGCTTCTTCCTTTGATTTTTCTTCCTCTTCCTTCTTTTTCTTTTCCTCTTCTGCTGGTTTGGCTTCTTCTACTGGTGCAGCCGCTGCTACTGGCGCAGCCATCATAGTCGGGGCAGACTTGATTGCTTCGTCAATGTCAACTTCAGCTAAAGAAGCAATTAATGCTTTGACTCTCACTGTTTCCACGTTTACGCCCGCCGCTGTTAAAACTTTTGATAGATTTTTTTCGTTTATTTTTTTTCCAGCTTTGTGAAGGATCATCGCAGCATACATGTATTCCATACCTTTTCACCTCTTCATTCAACTATTTTAGCTTTTTTCAGCCTCTTCAGAGGGCTCAGCCTTTTCTTCTAGAGTGGATAATCGACTACTTAAACTTAACATTTCAGCATGAGCTTTCCTAATCAAGTCCTCTATTGTTTCTTTAGTGGGTACAACTGCATTCATCGCCAATGCGTAGGCTTCTTGGTTGGCAATTTGCAGGAGCATTATCATGTTTTCCATTGTCGGATATGCCACGTTTAGTGACAGCGCGAAAGCATCTGCATGGGCATTTTCAATGCTTTGTCGAGTTTCCTCTAAGTCTATCTGAAGCTGGTCTTCGGTTATTATTAGACCCTCATCATAGGCAACTTTCATGGCAAGTCCAGCTTCAACCGGTTTTATCCCAAGCCTTGATAGTATACTTGCAAGCCTTTCAGAAATGGCATCACCTTCCTTAGCGACTAATGTATCCTTAGTTATCCAGACGCTTCCAGACTCTATTCTTGTAGGTAAACCTACAGCATTAAGATGGCTAATTACTGGACCTGGTGGCTGCCCAGTGTTTCCAGCGGGCACTATGACGTCGAAGGCTGCTATGTCACCTGACTTGGCGGTCGTCATGACTTTACCCTTTTCCAAAAGTAATGCAAGCTTGAACGGGTTCAAATCCGTAAAAAGATAAAGGTTTGCTCCTTCTAATAATTCTAAAAGATTTTTCAGTCCCGGTTTTTCCTTACAATCTTCAATAGCCATCTTCATCAAAGTGTTTTTTATGACACGCATGAAAACTTTATCCGCCAGATTTTTCTTGAATCCCTGCAGTTGAGGAGCCCTAACCTTCTGTAGGCTAGCTATTCCAATAGCCTTATATTTCCGTATTAACTGTGCAATCTCTTCAACTTCACTGATTTTCTTCTGCAAAACCTGCTGGGATGGCATCTGCTTTCCTCTCTCATGTAATCTTCACAGGAGCGCCCATAGAAGTTTTAAGATAAACTGTCTTTATGTTTTTTATTCCTCTCTTAAGTTTTCCTTCTATAGTTTTTAAAACTGTTTGAACGTTTTCAGCTATTTTCTCTTCGTTCATGCTTTCAGTTCCAACACGGCATCGAATGATTGGTTGGTTGCGCATCCTTACAAAAATCATTTTACGATATTTCTTCATTAAACCTGCTATAGCCACTGTTGGCGGAACAGGCATAGGCATCTTTCCCCTAGGACCTAAAGCGGGACCTAATATCTTGCCAACAAGAGGCATCAGAGGAGCCTCAGCTAAGAAAAAATCATATTCATTAGCTACTTTTCGCAGGTCCTTCTTTTTACCGGCTAATTTCTTAAGTTCGTCCCTTCCAATCACAAGGTCTGCTTTCGCCTTCTTCGCTTTTAATGCTAGTTCTCCCGTGGCGATAACGCATATCTTGTTTGGTTTCTCCAAAGCGGAATGCGGTAGTTCTATTCGTTCCTGAATTTTTCCTTCAGGAGATTTCATGTCAATGTCCTTCAGATTTATAACGAGTTCAAAGGATTGAGTGAAATTCCTTTTTTTGGATTTTTCTTTCGCTTCTTTAATTGCATTTGTTATTGTTTTTAGGTTTAGGGACATTCTAGGGGCGCCTCATGGCAATGAGGAAGGGGAATACGGTTATAAAAATATTCTCTTAATCTTGGCTTTTATTGAATAGCTCGTTATGCAAGCCTTCATCCATTTCTCTCTGCAATTCACGTGGATCTTTACCTTCGACTGTAACTCCCATACTCACACAGCTTCCAAGTACTTCTTTTGCTGCAGCTTTCAAGGTTTTCGCTAAGAGCTCTGAATGTTTAAGCTTGGATATATGTACGATCTGTTCCATGGTAAGGTTTCCTACTTTCTCCGTGTTAGGCGTTCCTGAACCTTTCTTAATCTTAAGTTCGCTTACTATGAGGGCGGATGTTGTTGGTGTTCCAACACTGACTTCAAACTCTTTGGTTTCAGGGTTAACTGTGACCTTTACAGGAACCTTCATCCCAGCGTAACCTTTCGTAAGCTCGTTTATCTTGTTCACAATTTCCAGAATGTTTACACCTAACGGTCCCAAAGCCGGACCTAATGGTGGCCCAGCTGTTGCCTGCCCTCCACCTATGAGCAAATTCACTACTTTTCTCTCACTCACCTATACTTCACCACTTTCACTTTTCGCTTTTTCAACCAGCTTAACGTAATCAGAATGAACAGTTATTGGCAGCGTGAAAGTCGCCTCCAACAGTTCAAGCGTAACCTCCTCCTTAACCTTGTCAATACGGGTTATTTTTGCGCGCATCCCTTTGAACGGTCCACCAGTCACTTCCACAATGTCATTTTCACTTAATTCTTCAATTATTGGTACTTTAATAATGTACCTTTCAACTTCTGAGAAGTTTACTAGGCCCGGAACCCTTGACCGCACATGTTTGATGCCTGCTATAGCCTCTTCCACGAAGTGTGGACTGGGGGTTTCTATGAAAACATAACCTCTTAATGTTTCGGGGACAAGAATGGCTTTGATAGGTATTTTTTTCATTTTAATCTTTGCAGAGACAAGTTTAGCTACATTTCTCTCTTGCCCTGTTGTTGTTCTAACAGCAAAAATCTTTGTCGCTGGTTTTTCCTCGTTTTTCTCCATAAAGATTTCTTCCTTCTAGGATACAGGACCTTGCTGCAGAACCGAGGACAATAATTTAATTATGAACCCAATCAACCCGATTGCACCTATGCCTAGAAAGCATATTTTAATCGACAGCCAAAGCTCAGTTTTTCCCGGTTTTACAGTTAATTTTAATGTTCTCGAACACTGAGATAGGAATGATCTTATACCCATGGTTCATCTCACACTCAACATTTAAATTATGATATAAATATTACTGTAGCTGTCAGTTCTAATAGATAAACCGGAACATTTCTATTAACTTTTCCCTTTTAAAGCCTTGAATGCTTATCTTAATGTTTGATCTTTCTGAAGGATAAACCTAATTCATTAAGCATTTCAACAAGCTTTGGCTTGTCTTCACTTTTTATCCCTTTCCAATCTAAAACTGCAAATTCAACATGTTCTAACGTCCTTTCCACGCACTGCTTAAGAACCTGCAAATCTGTACTTGGAAGAGCATATTTCGGAATCATATGGCCAAAAGCCAAATTTTTTTCCAACGCCATTCTCGTGAACTTACGGTTGTAATGGGGTCCACCTATGCCGATTACAGCTTCGGCTGGGAAATCACCGAATTTGGAAACAGCCTCCATAGTTGCGCGGGCAACCGCCTTAGCTGCCTTCAGATCCTTCCATTGTTTAGGTGAGCTGCCCAATTCAGTAAACATTGCTGGTGCGTTTAGGGAAGGCCCGTGATGAGTGCATTCGTAAGAAACTTCGTAGTTGAGCTGCATCTCCTCTTTAAGACGCATCATACTCTTTAGAACCTCTCTCATGGCATTTGCAGGTGAAACGGATACTTTTCTAGGGATTCCACCTAGACTCGCTTCTCCTAAGTTACCTGGAGTATGCGTTGAAAGCGTTGGGGTTCCACTGATACTGCTATGTCTTGAAATGAATACTACGAGTTCAGGGCTAGGAAAAAACTCCATCAAGTCTTGGGCGTATACAGATTCGTCTCTTAATGTTATTAGCTTGACTTCTCCATAGCTAACTTCAGTCGTGTAGACATGGTTTCCTTGAAAACTTTCTGTTGTCTCGCTGAAATTGTAGTGATTTAGAATCTGTTTCTTAATGTTCAAGCTTGCTATGTCCTTGTTTGAAGCAACAATTAGAATCATCAGATACTACCTTGTACAGGTTCAACAACTAATATGTAATGCTCCATAAAGCTTATAATTGTTGAAATCGGTTGAAACATGAATTTCAGGAAGGGTTAAAAATGCACCTGATTAATTTTAAGAACTTGACAGGTCAACAACTTGCGGGAATTATTGATAAGGCTATTGAAGTGAAACAGAACCCGGAAAAATATCGAATGGACTTAGATGATAAGTCTTTGGCCATGATCTTTCAGAAAACCTCAACAAGAACTAGAATCTCTTTTGAAGTTGCTATGACCCAACTTGGCGGTCACGCTCTTTACATAGATTGGCGAACGACGAATTTTACCATGGCAGATATCTACGATGAGATGAAGTATTTGTCACGTAACGTTGACTGTGTAATGGCGAGGTTGAAGAAGAATGCAGATTTGCAGATAATGGCTAAAGCATCCCGCGTTCCAATAGTCAACGGATGTGACGAGAAATATCATCCAAGCCAGGTAATAGCAGATTTAATGATCATGAAAGAGAAGAAGGGAAAACTGAAAGGAGTAAAACTTGTTTACATAGGTGTTCACAACAACGTTTGCAATTCGCTTATTGAAGGATGCACAAAATTGGGAGTTAAAATCACAACTGTAACGCCGATTTTCAACGAGCTTTCAAGAGATGAAGAGCTTCTGGAAGATGCTAGAAAAACAGGGTTATATGAGACTACGCTGAATGTTAGGCAAGCTGTTGGAGACGCAGATTTTGTTTATACGGACACTTGGGTTGACATGGAATTTTTCACAGACCCGAAGTATGCCACTGAAAAGGAGAAACGCGATAAACTTATGATGCCATACCAAATAAACAAGGAACTACTAAAGGAAAGTGATGCATACGTAATGCATGACATGCCTATCCATCGAGGCTATGAAATAAGCCGAGACGTAATTGAAAGCCTAAAATCCATAATATATGAACAAAGCGAAAACAGACTGTACTCAGCTAAGGCAATAATACTGAAACTTTTAGGAAAATATTAGCGCGCGCGCCCAGTTATTTTAGAATCATCTGCACAAATTTTTCTGGTTCAAACTCTTCTAGATCATCATAATTCTGTCCAGTTCCAACGAAAAGGATTGGTTTTTTTGTCACATATGTAACACTGAGGGCCGAACCGCCTCTTACATCAGCATCAATCTTGGTCAGTATGGTTGCGTCTATACCCACACTTTTATGAAACTCTTCCGCCTGCATAACTGCATCGTTGCCAGTCAGGGAATCCACTGTTAGAATGGTAAAGTCCGGTTTGACGACACGTTTGATTTTTGCAAGTTCGTTCATTAGATTTCGGTTTGTCTGCATCCTGCCAGCAGTGTCTATCAAAACAACATTTGCTCCATGAGCTTCAGCATAGCTCACCGTGTCGTAAGCCACGGCAGCAGGGTCTGCACCATACTTGTGCTTAATCATGCGTACACCCAATCGTTTAGCATGCTCTTCCAGTTGCTCGATAGATCCTGCTCGGTAAGTGTCGCTACACGCGAGAACTACGGAACACCCCTTTTTCATCAAGAACTGAGTAAATTTAGCTATGGTTGTTGTTTTTCCAGTACCGTTTATGCCCACAAAAATTATGACACAGGGCTCGCCCTTGTTCCGTTTGTTTTCTATAACCGTTAACAGGTCTATTTCATTGTTTGTAAGCATGGCATTCAAGAGTACTTCACGAAGATTCGCTTTCACGATTTTTCTGCGGTCTTCAAGCCTTTTAACTTGAACCCCGTCTAAACGTTTTCCCAATTCATTACATATCTGTTCTGCTACGGGAAAAGCAACATCACTCTCTACTAGGTTTAATCTAAACTCTGAAAGTACTGGGCGCAACTTTTCAGCCTTAAGCTCCGTGGTAGTAATTTTGTTTATGAGTCCACTGAATCCTGATTTCAGCTTCTCAAACATGTCCGGAAGGTTTCCCCTTTCTAAGTTCAGTCACTAACTCATCAAGTTTCACACGGTCGTCGTTAACTTTCTGTGCAACCTGCGTAAAACGTTGCCGAAGCGACACCCTAGTTTTCTCAAAGTCTTCCAAGCGTCTCTTAATTATCTCCTTTGCTTCCGGCAAGGCTTTCTCAATAGAGACTCCTGCGCCCATACCGACAATCACTTTATCTAGATCATGAAACTTCGCCTTAACGTAGGAGTTTCCGCCTATTGGTACGAGAAGCTCTGAACCTACTTTATTTTTCTCCACGCCTTCCAAGGTCATGTTTGCATATGTTAGGTCTGTTATGACAGCGTTCATCATGTTAATTCTGGACTGCAAAGCTTGTGCTGTTTCTTCAAAAAAACGTATTTCAAAGCTTAATCTTCGAAGCTCTTCTTCAACCTTACTCGCCAACCTTCTTTTCTCCGACAACAAATTTTTTCAACAAAGGATTTTCTATCTCTTCAAGTGAGACTTCCTCAACCTTCATTATTTTTATGTGGAAACGCTTCACACGGTGCCTACTTCCTAATTCAGCGTAAACCTTTTCCACAGCATGCTCAGGTTTAATGGCAACTACTTCCTTTTTGAAAGAAGACTTCAAGTTTGGCTTATGAATTTTACCAATCACCCTGAAGACTTTCACTTCACTCATCTTCCTTCACAACATCCAAGGCATGCCCAATTATAAACATCTCGGGTCCTGTTGTCAACAATCCCACCACAGCTGCATAACTGTTAACAATTAAACCTGTGCCAACGTAAGGTATCCCACAATTGATCGTGCCGACGTCAACTGGAACCTTTAACACGCCTTCCAGAAGTTCCCGTTCAGAATCCCTCAACAGAGGATGCGCCAAAACACCTTTATTTGTTGCCACAGCTAGCGATCCTACATACGGCAAACCCGCAATCTCACCAGGTACTACTTCAACATTTAAAGTTTCAGAGATTTCCTTAATTTCTGACGTATCCAATCGTGGATCAACAACTGCACCGTGGTCGTTTGTTAGGACCATGTTTCCATAAGCAGTTCTCCTAGTTTTCATCACTGCCATGTTTCCTTTAAAAACGGATTGTATAGTTTCGATTTCCTTGTTTCGAACGAAGTGTGGAAGCAGTATCCCATTTGAGTTTGCACATGCAAGTGCCCCGGCGAGAACGGAGTCGCCGATCATTGTACGAATTAGTTTAACCTTCAGCCGTTTTTCCAGTCTTTCAGCCTTCCGAAGTGTGGCCCATCCTGGAATGATGAGCATCTTATCCGTAGTAAGTGAGTATACACCTATGCATGCACTTCCAGCGAAACTAAATTGGTAAATGGCCAAGGATTAGTCTCCTTCAGCCAGATAAACAGTGATGTTGCCCTCTTTATCCTTTGCAGCTCTTACGCGAACTTTTCGCGGAGGCTTCCCTATACTTCTTCTCCAAACTCTCTCATTCACCTCGTTACTAATAATAAGCCTTTTAGGTTCTTCATCCTCTTCCAAACTCCGCTCCACCTCGAACTTCATATGCCTTTTAACAAAATCCTTAATTATTCTCACTGCCCTAGGCGCCCTTTTCTTGGGCGGTGCAATCCATGCCTTGCCTAGAGGAATTGTGTAAATCCTTTCTTCAACAATATCTTCTTCAAGTTCCTTCATGGACGGCGGTTCGACTTCTTCAACTGGAAGAGGCGCTTCTTCAGCTTCTTCTACTGCCCCTTCTACTTCTTCTTCCTTCTCTAGGGTTTCTGCTGATTCTTTTATTTCCTCAGTCGTCTCTTCTGTTTCTTCAATTACCTCTTTGCTTTCTTCAGTTTTCGGCTCTTCTGTTACGTTTTCTTCCTCCATAAAACGAGCTCCTCCTAAGCCTTTATTTTTCTAGTTCTCCATTGTCTTCTCTTGGGATGCGTTCTGAATTTTCCACCTGTTTTAGCTATAACCCATGATGGAACTGACTTTTTCTGTTTTCCCGCTTTAGCCAATCTCCGTTTTTTAGCTGTAGGTTTATTTCGAGCCATTTTAGATCCTTCTTATCTTTATTTCACGCTTATGAGATTGTAGTTGAATGAGTATTTGTTTTAGCTGTTTATCCTCTAATGGTATTGGTATCTTTCCTTGCTGTGCCAGTTGAATTAGCTGTAACTCGAGCGTAGAAGTGAATTCCGGTTTAATCATTTTCAAATTTGTCAGTCTCTGTCTAGATTCTGGCGTTAACATGCTTCTAAGTAAAGCCTGCTTCTGCAGTTCCAGTTGTTTCTGCATTTCAACGTTTCTTTGGTCTCCAGTTGCCTTACGTTGCGATTCCAAAAGTTTTCTTCTGCGAATCTCTTCCAGCTCATCCTCTGACATTTCAGCTACCCTTCTGGTACCTCGCTAGTTCAGGAATCTCTTTCACTACTTCTTCAGCTACTTCTTCTAGAAGTTTTCTTCCTTTTTTCGTCACTTTTCTTCCACTTATTTTGAAGGCTTCCAAAACGCCTGCAGATTCCAACTGCTGTAAGGCTTTCCTTATTATGGCTCCACTTGCCTTAGCTGCATGCTCAGGTTTGACACCGTAGTCTTTTCTTCCTCCATACTCAGCCCTTAATCTCTCTACGCCTACAGGACCGTGAACGTAGATTTTCCTCAACAGTGAGGCACATCGGATATACCACCAGTCCGGGTTCTGCGGTGGTCTTTCAACATGCACACCTGTTTTTACAATGCCAGCCCACGTTGGTGGTGTTATTTCATCCACATTCTCCTTTAGATAGCTGGCTAGTTTTTCAATAAGTTTGGATGCTGGAACGTCATAAGGAGTTACCAAGACTCTTTATCCTCTTACTTTTCCTTCAGTAAAAACATGAAGCCTAATATAAAGGCTTTTCACTTTTTACGGCGTTTATAAAGCATAAAGGTGTGACCTCTAACTTCCACCAATAATGCTTCGGTTTGCTCAGCAATTTTAAAGGCGATTTCCTTAGCTTTCTCTCCATCAATAGCACTTTTCAAGATTTTGATCTTAACCATCTCTTTTTTCTCTAGTTGCTTCCCGATCTCCTTCAACAACTCTCCTGAAGCCTTACCTTTGCCAATCCATACTGTAGGTCTTTCTTCGCTTAACCGACGTTTAACACGGCGTTTCGTTCCAGCAGTTAATCTATTCATGGTTTTGACCTTTCCCTCCTCCTCAGCGGTATCCGCATCTGCTTACCACAATTCAAACATGTAATAACCACGTGAGACTCTCTCCTCTGCTTTATACGCACACGACAATTCACACCAGGCAAAATAAAGCTTTTACAATATCGACAAACCTGACGTCTATACTCCCTCGGCAAACGAACTCTAGCAGCCATAGCCACCTTCCTAGCAACATCTACATAACGCTGCGCCAGCACAGGATCATCATGAATGATTTCCCCTGCTAAACTGAAAAGCGTTCGAATACGCTGCAACGCTATACGCTTAATCGCAGAATCCATATCTTACACAGTACTCCTAAAAACCATACTCCTATTAACAAATTATCCTTTTCATGCAATCTACAAAAGAAAAACTTAACCCTCATTTAGTTTACAAAGTTCTATCTTTACACGCTTTCTCACTCAACAGTCAAAATAGTCATGACTCATCCTACACTACCATAATAGAATAGCCGTTCTAAGCTGCATTTAAAGAAAGATAAAGTGCGGGGGCGGAATTTGGAACCCATCATACGTGGTGATATCTCCCGCATTTCCCCTTTTTTTCTCTTTGTGAGACCAAGAAAGGGTTTATGGATCGGTTTCACCAAAGCTCCTGGCAATTAATGTAATATCTCACATGTCAACCGTTCGCGTTTCGACGAAAAGTGTATACTGGTCTTAGGGAGTTGCTCTCGGAGCCCGTACCACGCCACCCAGGATATGTCACGTTTGGCTTTCTCTTTATGAGAAGGTATGGTATGGGATTTACGCGTGCAGAGCAGGTCTTCTGCGAGGGCAACCCCAAAAACACAACCATGTTTTCCAGTTTAAGTAATTTATGAAACTGAAATACATTTTTTTTCTGGCTTCTGATGATGGTTTAAAATATTGGTTGAAAATGAGGGTTAAACAGGTCATTGGAAAGTGTGCGCGCCATTGATACTATTCTCTATTATGGATCTGTTTCTCCGAAGTGCCTTGCCACTAAGCTTACGTCTCGCATGTCTATTTTTCCGTCTGGCACGCCTGCTGTTGAACCTCCCTCAACGGATATTTCTTTGTGTAGATTATGACTACTAGTAGTGTTGCTAGCATGAATAATGGTGAGATTAGAATTGAGGGAAACTCAGGTATCACTTTAGTTCCAATGATTTGAACGGGTTTGACGCTTTGCAGTTCGTAGGTGAAGTAGAGGGAGATGTGTGTGGTGTTTTCTTTTCTGATTAACTCTATTGGTGGTTCACCACTTATCAGCACAGTGAAGTCCCCCCAGAGTAGGTTATTTGGAATAGTGATATTACAGTAGCCAGGTGTGCTGGATTCGCCAGTAATTTTAAAGCTGATTTGTGCTAGTGTCTGGTTGAAGATGAAATGCGTTACCGTGAAGTTGCTAAATATGGTGATTGGATAGTTGACATCTTCCCAAAAAACAGCAAAGACTTCAGTGGGTAACGGCTCTACATTTATCTTGTCTCCCACAGACGGAATTGTCATTGTGCATTCGTGAGTCTGTCCCTTTGAAATTGTGTTTTCCTGCGTTTCTGTATACAAGGTCTCAGTTTCGCTGATTGCTTCTATCGATAGCTCGTAGGTGGACGAAGTGTCTGAGGTTCCAACCAGACGAGTCGTGTAATTTCCCGCCATGGGTTCAGGAACTGTCACGATTTGAGTTTCTCCAACCCATTCAAAAGTCGCGTTTGGAATCTGGCTTTCGAGCTCCCCTGTTTCATAGTTCTGTCCCATGTGTCTGTCAGCTGGGTCGTAGACATGTAAATCTGCGCCAGATGCAAGTGTGAATTGCAGCTCATCTAATACGTGTGGCTCTCCTTCATTGTCATATAGTATAGGCGAGGAGATGGAAGCCATATCTGCAAAAAGCGCTGGAAGCTCAGTCTTGACCAAAGTCCAACTAACCTCTTGTTCAAGCTGAATGGTGGCATTCCACCTGTTTGGACACTCTACTCTAAGAGAGGTTGAATTTCCTAACACTTCATATGAAAACTTGCGCCAGAAGATTTCCACCATGGGCTTCGAAACTGGAGATCCCATTAAATTCGGAATCTTCGTCACTTCAAAAGTGGCGGTGAAGTTGAATGTCCCTATTGTAAATGGATGGAGAGTGTAGAACTGGATTGCTGATGGACCTTGTTGATATTCAGACCAGCCTGCGTCATTGCTCCAAGATGTCAGGTTGTAGCTTAGAAGGATGTCTTCTTGCCAAACCATAGGATAGAATCCGATAATCACCGATAACTCGTTTGCATCTTCAGGGATTGGTCCTTCTACCCCCAACGTTACGTTTACTACTTGAATAGCAGGGAAAGAAACTAGTTTTTCAGGAAATACGTATCTTTCAGCATGGAATCCAGGCGTCACATTGATCGGTTTCTCAGAACTACCACCCACTCCCCACCAACGATTCGCCGGAACCGAGTCGTAACGCCATTCATAGATCGGAGGTCCCATTACGTATGGCTCAGGCCAAGGGACAAAATTCAGGTGGGTCTCCACTGTAATCACAGGATTATCTATTGGTTCGCCTACATAGTTTCGAATACCCCATGAGCAC
>DAOVFL010000070.1 GCA_030672945.1 Candidatus Bathyarchaeota archaeon
AGATAACAACTGTTCACGTTACACATAACCAAGTTGAAGCTCTCATACTTGCTGACCGTTTGGCAGTCATGAGGGATGGAGTGATTATTCAAACTGGTTCACCTGAACAAGTTTTCCACAAGCCTAAGGACGACTTTGTAGCTAGATTTGTCGGATTTGAGAACTTGTTTGAAGGAAAAATCATGGAAAATCATGGAGGTGTCGCTAAGATCAACATAGGCGAAGTTACAGTTGAAGCTGTTACAGAGAAAGTTGAAAACTGCACGGTGGGTATCAGGCCAGACGACATCATCGTGTCTAAGCAACCGTTAAAGTCAAGCATGCGAAACACATTGAAGGGGAAAATTTCGGATTCAGTAGATATGAGTTCCCTTGTAAGTTTAATCGTAAACGTAGAGGGCGCTTCCTTTATTGCGTTAATTACGAAAAGATCATTTCTGGAAATGCGGCTTAAGAAGGGTTCCAAAGTTTACTTATTGTTTAAGGCTTCAGCAGTTCATGTAATCTGATTTTTCAACTCGTACAGGATTACTATGGCTTCGCCTAAAGGTATCTTCAATATCGCAGCCAACATATTTTAGGAAAAACAACGCATTGACCTTGCAAAACACCGTCCTATTCAACACTACAGCAACTATGATTAAGGTAACCGAAGTGAATGCCTTCAAAAATCTAGAATAAAAAACCCTAGCCTAGTTTTGATCTTGTCTCCAGGAAGTATGCAGTTCCAAAGTCTAAATTAGAAACCTGCTTTATAGAACGAAAAAGAATATCTTACGCACAACTCCCTGTATTATTACAAAAATTTCACGTGTACAAAACCACAGTGACACACATCTCTAATAGGTTGAGATGAACCACCTAAGGAAAAGATTGACCGCTCGAAAAAGTCTAAATAAAAAACAAGTGTAATGTTATAATGGTGAAACTTTGATTTGTCATTTTCTTTGAAAGGAAAAAAGATCAAGCCTGCCTTCAGATTATGGTTTGAAATTGGAGACAAATATGTTTTTGGAGAAGGAACTTACTCGCTTCTGGATGAGATTGAAAAGAAGAAGTCGATAAGTGCTGCAGCAAAAGCTACGAAGATGTCTTATCGTCATGCATGGAACCTAATTAAAGAGGTAGAAAAACACTTAGGAGAAACCCTCCTAAAAACTCAAAAAGGTGGGAAACACGGGGGAAAGTCAGAATTAACAAGTGTAGGGCTTTCACTATTAACAAGTTACAGAAGATTAAAGAAGAAAATGATAAACGTCTGCAAACTGGAATAATGCAATCATAAAAGTTCAGCGCGGTGACAAAGGATGAAGTTGGGTCTCCATTTGTCGATCGAGGGGTCAATTGATAGGGTTGTTGACAGAGCTGTGGAGAAGGGTTGTAACACGCTTCAGATGTTCTCTCGGAATCCTCGCGGATGGCGCTCCAAGAAGCTGGATAAAGGTGAAGTGGAGAGCTTCAAGTTGAAACTGAGGGAGAGTGAAATATGGCCGGTCTTCATTCACACGCCTTACTTGTTAAATCTGGCTTCTCCAAAGGAGAGTGTCTATATTAAATCAGTTGAATCTCTTAAAGATGAGTTACGTAGAGCTGCCGAGTTAGGTGTTCCCTATGTTGTCATCCATCTAGGTAGCCACCTTGGGCATGGAAAGAGAGGAGGGTTCAAGAGAATTGTGGATGCAGTTAATAGCTCCTTCTCTGCAGTGGAGAACAATGTTACTCTTCTTCTGGAGAACACTGCTGGAACTAGAAATAGTGTAGGATCCTCTTTTGAGGATATTGAATATATAGTTTCCAGAATTCAGAATGAAAGGCGCATCGGAATATGTTTTGATACATGTCATGCATTCGCAGCTGGCTATGACTTAGTTTCAAAAGGAGCGGTTAAACATACTCTGAGCAGATTCGACGAGATAATAGGCCTTAAAGTGCTCAAGCTTGTCCACCTCAACGATTCCAAAGGGAGTCTCCACTCTAGGATAGATAGACATGAACATATTGGAATGGGAAAGATTGGGGAAAGAGGGTTCAGAAATATTTTAAGGAGTAGACTTGGGCAGCTACCTTTAATCCTTGAAACTCCTATAGACAAACGAAGAAATGATGTTGAGAACCTCAGAAAAGTGAGAGAACTCGCACAATGATAAGTCAACATGAAACCAGTGTATATTATCTTCGAAGCGTAAAGAGTTCTAAAATACTTTTAAGGTAAAGTTAAACGGAGATTACTTTTAAGATAAGCAGAGGCGCGATTATGAAGATAATTGTAATTAATAACTATTACAAGCCAGAGATGAAGCCCAGGGTAAACCATATCACACATGCCTTGAGGAACCTAGATAAAACTAAGCTTGAGATATGGAGCTTCCTAGAGATCTGTCGAAAAAAGATTCAGGACGACATGAAGGCAATAGTTCTTTCCGGTTCTACTGCTCATCTTCAGAACCCAAGTCATCTCGCAATGTATAGCGCAGAGATTAAATTTGTAAGGCAAGTTGAAATTCCAGTTCTAGGAATATGCTTCGGTCATCAACTAATCGGAAAAGCTTTTGATTCGCAGATTCATGCGCTTCCACAGTTTATTAAAGGATTCAAAAAGGTAAAGGTCCTAGAATCGAATGAAATCTTTTCTTCTTGGAAGAAAGGAACCTCACTCAATCTCTCCCAGAGCCACCGAGATTGCTTGACAAGTCTTCCACATGACTTTGTTTCGCTAGCGGAGTCAGAATCCTGCAAAATCGAAGCGATGAAACATAAAAAGAAAGCTATTTATGGCATTCAAGCTCACATCGAGAGATCATCAAATGAAAATCCTGATGGCCAGCAGATCTTTAAGAATTTCTTTTCAAACGTAATTAAATAGAATTCAAGTTCTATTTAGTCGCCCTTATCTTCCAATAGTGTGGTCCATTCTTTGACAGCTGTATGGTCACATCAGCAAAAGGTGTTAACATATCGGAAACCTCGTGCTTCCTGAAGAAGTGATGTAACTCTTCAAAGCGTCTTTCCTCAAAACCTTCCAAGATTTTGAAGGTGTCATTCTCCACCTTTTTGCCTGTTCCATATCGAGGGTCCATAACTGAAACGAGATTTGCAAGGAATACGCCATCTTTCCTGAGGACTCTGTAAATTTCACGTATAGTCTTCAGAATGTCCTTCTTTATAGCATGGTGTATAACGCTTATGCTAATCACAGCGTCAAAACTGCAATCATTGAACGGAAGAGAAGTCATCGTAGCTCGCGTCAGTGCTACGTTTCTCAGCTGCTCCTTCCTGATTAATTCATCTGCAATCTTTGTCGCAGTTACAGAAAAGTCTACTCCTACAATGTCAAAGCTGTTCTTAGCTAGATAGATGCAATGCCTGCCAACCCCGCAACCCAAATCAAGAATCCTTCTAATCTTGCGACACCTGAAATTAGGCAACGCCTTTTCCACAAATGAAGCTGGCTGCATCAACTTTGTTGGCAATCGTTTCAGGGTTGAATAATAACTTTCCCACATGAAATTGAGCCTCTCATCAATAGTCAATCAAGAGAGATGGGGTAATCGAAAGATTTTTCTAGCGTTCTCCGTTGTTGCTGCTGCCAGTTTATCCATAGAGATTTCCTTGAGATCTGCAATCTTTTTAGCTATGAAAGGAAGGAAAGCGGGTTCATTTCGTTTTCCTCTCATTTCTTGAGGAGCAAGCCATGGACTATCTGTTTCAAGGAGAATCTTGTTCAAGTCTATCCATCTGGCGATTTCACGTAGTTTGTGAGAGTTTGGGAAAGTGATGGATCCTGTAAATGATATGTAAAAGTCAGATTTGATGCACTGTTCAGCCATTTCTCTACTTCCTGAGAAGCAATGCATTACTCCGGTTATTTCTCCTTTGAATTTTGACAATATTTCAAGCGTGTCAGCGTGTGCGTCTCGGTCGTGGATTACGACTGGTAACGCCAGCTGTTTCGCTAGAGATAATTGGGTTTCGAAGGTTTTCTTCTGGGCTCCTCTGGGAGATAAGTTTCGGTAGTAGTCCAGTCCGATCTCGCCGATAGCTACAACCCTTGGGTTTTCACAGAGTTTCTTTAAGTTATTTAGAACTTTTTCGTTGAACTGACTGGCATTGTGTGGATGAATTCCTACTGTTGCGTAAAGCCCCTTATGCTTCTTAGCTAATTCGACGGCGTCTCTGCTGCCTTTAAGGTTAAATCCAATGTTCACTATGCATTCAACGCCAACTTCTCTGGCTCGACTTATCACTTTTTCCCGATCTTTATCGAAGCTTCCCCACTGAAGATGAGCATGAGTGTCAACTAACATTTTTCAACCCTTTTTAACGATTAACGTTTAAGCATTAAGGATTGGAGAGTGCTTTTGAAGGTTTTGAAGGTTTCATGGTCGTAAAGGCAGAAGACCACTTTACCTAGTTTTGCTAGACCCTCCAGATGCGCTATAGTAGTTGAAAGCATTATTGCAGCGCACCGCTTTTTTGGAAATCCGAAAATTCCTGTGCTTATGGCTGGAAATGCTATGCTTTTCAAATTGTTTTTGTCAGCGAGGATTAGTGAGTTTAGAGTGGCGTCCTTCAGTTTTTCATCTTCATGCTCTTCACCGTGCCTTGGACCAACAGCGTGAATTACATATTTTACCTTAAGTTTTCCTCCTGTCGTCATCACAGCTCCGCCTACATGGGTTCCTCCAACCTTGTTGCATTCCTCTTGGATTTTCGATCCTCCTTTCCGTCTAATGGCTCCAGCTACTCCCCCGCCCAGTTGTAGAGTAGTGCTTGCAGCGTTAACTATCGCGTCTGTATCTAAGTTGGTTATGTCGCCTTGCTTCAACTCCAAAACAGTATTGTTGATTTCCATTTTCATGTATGAACCTCTATCAGTGCCGTTTGCACTACGAGACTAAATGGGTTCTTAAAACAAGCTTGGCTATTCTTTGACCATACTCGATGCACAGCTTCCTGCTTCTCGCATCTGGAGTTCCTATAGAAACAGGACCGTAATGATCTCCCTTCGACGATCCCTGAAGTATCATACCATGGATCAACATGGATTTCAAAATGTCCATTATTGTTGTCTCATTACCACCAGCAATGTTAGCTGAAGAGGAAAAGGCCCCACCAACCTTCCCTTCCAGTCTCCCGTGAAACCTGACACTTTCATCTATAAACTTCTTAA
>DAOVFL010000104.1 GCA_030672945.1 Candidatus Bathyarchaeota archaeon
CTTCGCCTAGTAGCGCAGCGTGGATATTCAAAGGCGCTCGTCGTTATTCTTCCTTTAGAAGGAGATAAAGGTGTGACTGTTAAAGCGGTAAGAACAGGCAAAGCTGTTTTTATTTCAGACGTCAGAAATGATAAAACCTACATTGAAGGAGGATTCAAAATGCTTTCTGAGCTTGCTGTACCTATTAAAATGAAGGATGAGGTCCTAGGCGTTTTAAATGTTGAAAGCAAAAGGCTTGCAGCTTTTAATGATGAGGATAAGGAACTTCTTGAAATATTAGCTGCCCACGCAGCCATCGCTATGAGCGACATAAAGAAACATAACCAACTTGGAAAGATCTCTAAAAAACTGTCGAATCTGATGAAGAGTTCCACAGAGATTATGCAAATAGAAGATATGCATCAAAGGCTGAAGGTGATTACAGAAGCCATTAGGAAATTCGGGTGGAGAAGAGTTGTAATTTCCCTTAGAGATGAAAATCTTGAGGGAACAGCCGGTGTCACAGCAGGTCTCACAAAGGAAGAAATCAAAATCTTATTTGAAAGAAAAGCGCCGGGGTACATCTGGAAGGAACGGTTGGGTCCAAAGTTTGAACGATTCAAGATAGGTGAATTTTACTATCTGCCCTGGAGTAACCAATGGATTAGAGAATACGTTCATAAGGTTCCACCTGAAACCCCTTATGAAGAAGCAACCACATATGCAGGTGTTCCAAGCAGGCTTTCTACAAAAGAAATGATTGATTGGCACCCTCAAGACATGCTTTACGCTCCCCTCCGTACACCGAAAGGAAGAATAGTAGGTATTTTAAGCGTAGATGACCCCATAGATGGCCTAAAGCCAAGCATAGAAAGCCTTGCACCTCTGGAACTTTTCTTGCATCAGGCTGCAATGGTCATTGAAAACGCTCAGCTCATTGAGAGATTAATTGAAGCAAGGAAACAGCTTGAAGCCCATGCAGAACAACTTGAGCAAAAAGTGGAGGCGAGAACCTCCGAACTGAAGAAATCTCAAAAGCAACTCCTTAAAGCACAAAGACTTGCTGCAATAGGAGAATTAGCCGGTATGATAGGCCATGACCTACGTAACCCCTTAACAGCCATAAATGGAGCCGCATACTATCTAAAGAAGCGGTTAAGTTCAGAAACAGACGGTGAAGTAACAGAAATGCTTGATCTAATAGAAAGGAACATAATATACTCTAACAAAATCATAAATGATCTTCTAGACTACTCAGGAGAAATGACGTTAGATCTAATAAAGAGCAATCCGAGATCAATAACAAAGAAGGCTTTATCTCTTGTTGAAATACCGAAGAATATTCAAGTAATAGACTTGACGGGAAACAGGCAGAAAATAAAGGTTGACATCGGAAAAATTAAAAGAGCCTTCGTCAACATAATCAAAAACGCTGTTGACGCCATGCCAAGAGGCGGAACACTAACAATAAAAAGTAAGAAATCAAACAGCAACATGAGTTTTATCTTCTCAGACACAGGGGTGGGTATATCAAAGAAAACCATGGAGAAACTTTGGACTCCTCTTTTCACAACAAAAGCTAAAGGGATGGGTTTCGGTTTATCTATCTGCAAACGCATTATAGAGTCTCATGGAGGGTCCATCTCTGTAAAAAGTGCACGTGGAAAAGGCACAACGTTCACCGTAACTATCCCAATTAAACCAAAAATTGAAGGAGGTGAAAAAGTATGGATAAAACCGCTAGAATCCTCATTGTTGACGACGATGAAAACATAAGAAAAGTATTAACAACGATCCTTAAGGATGAAGGATACATTGTTGAATCAGTAGGCACAGCCAAAAAAACAATAGCAAAAACTAGGGGTAGTTTCTATAACTTAGCATTGATCGACATTCGACTTCCAGACATGGAGGGAATAAAACTTCTAACGAAAATGAAGGATACAACACCTAAGATGAGAAAAATAATCATCACTGGCTATCCAACATTGCAGAACGCCATAGAAGCGGTAAACAGAAGGGCAGACGCCTATATAATAAAACCCTTTGATATAACAAAGGTTCTTAACACAATCAAGGAAGAGCGAAGAAAGCAACAAGAAGAGAAGAAGTACAGCCAAGAGAGAATCGCAGAATTCATCAGCACAAGGGTGCAGGAGCTGGAAGCTGAAGGAGAACTAATCCACAAAAGGAAACCCTAAGAGTTTTTTCATCAACACTCAAATTTTTTCTTCACATCAGTATATGGAATTCTTAATCTCCCAAGTTTCACATCATTGTTTTAGCGAACATTATTATGGCATGCTTTTACGCATGAATTTCCAGTGATGTCCAATTCTAAAATCGATTTTCTGTAGAAGAGATATAGCTGGAAGGTTCTGTTCCGAAGTATATAATGCCACGGAATCCATTCCTTTTCTGAAGAGAAGGTTCATCGCTCGACATGTAAGAGCTGACGCAAGATTTTTACCACGATATTGTGGAAGGGTAGCTGCCGGACCAAGATATCCTCGATTACCACCAAAGGATTCGTTATATTCCACATTCGGCCTTGAAACAACAACTGATACAATTTCATCGTCAAGTTCAGCTATGTGAACCCATTCTTGACTGAAAGGAGGACATTCAGACTTCCATTTTTGAATAGCGCCTTGTTTCAGCCTTTCCCAGCCAAATCCAGCATCAACAGCATCCACAAACTCCCTTTCCTCTCCTGAAATCAAACTGCGGATGACTACACCTTCTGGAACTTTTGGAAAAGGCCTCAAGCCGTCAAGCGTGGCAACCATATGGCACAGTCCACCTTTAGGCTTGTACCCCCTTTCAACCCAGTCGTTGATTTTCGAGCTTTCAGCGTCAACAACGGCGAAACCTGTCTCACCCTTAACACATTTTTCGATTTCCCTAACCAACAAGTTCTCAAGTTCTAGTCCGAGCCTATCCAAAACACAAAGCCACTCGATTTCCTCACCCCAATGCCCATTGTTATATGCAACAGAACCTACTATTGCACCTTCTTCCTCAGCTACCAGAATTTCAAGATTCCATTCCCTAATTCGAGAGCTAAGTTTATCCTCATCTAACGGAATAAACTCGTAAGATCCTCCACGTGCATCATTCAGCAGTTCAACTAAACCTGATAGACCTTCATCAGCGAAGCCTCGAATCTGAACAGCCATGCCCTATCTTTAACAAAAGAACTGAGAAATGATAATAAACGTTTAGGTCAGACATGGGTTACCTTGACACTCTGGTTTATTGTAGCATTCAAAGGGAAACTCAAGCATTGCAATTGTTGCTTGTTGTACACATATAATGTTTCAAGAAAGGGACAGCATCCAAACAGAGTTGCTTGTTTTCTTAAGATTACCACTTGATTGTAGTGTACGGTTATAAAACTGGAAGGTGACTCACTGGTAAACCTTTAATGTTAGTTGCAGCTGTTCTAGAAAGAGGTGAGACTTATGAAGTGGGTAACTCGCGAATTTGTTCATGTAGATAGAACAGCATGTCCATGGCTCATTAAAAGATTCATAGACCCGCAAGCCGAATTCATCTTTGTTTCTACTGAGAAAATAGATGAAGTTGCAAAAACCCAAGGAGCAACACCTTTTGATGCGCCTAGAGTCAAGCTTGGACACAGAAACGGGAAATGCAGCTTCGAAACTATAATAGAAGAATACAAGTTGGAAGATCCTGTGCTTCATGAACTTGCTAAAATCGTTCATTCTGCAGATACATCT
>DAOVFL010000076.1 GCA_030672945.1 Candidatus Bathyarchaeota archaeon
AAAAGGATAAGAACAATGGACAACTGATACCAGTCAATTGTCCTTACTGCAAAACAGAGAACGAGCCAGAATCCGAATACTGCTTGACTTGTCGCAGACCTTTGACAATCAAAGCAGCTATGGAAGCGGAGAAGAAAGAACAAGAACTCTTAGAGATGCTGAGGAACTTTCCACAAATGGTCGAAAGCATTGTTGAGCAAAAGCTCCAAGAGGCGCGTGCTCAACTCAACAAAACTGTGGGGGCATGACATGGTTGAAGGCGCAAAGAAAGAATACCCGAAATGGAAAACAACTGAAGAGTTTTGGGCTTGGGTTGACAAAGAAGTGGAACGCAGACTTGCTGAGAAACAATCCCGTGTTGGGGCACCAGAATTCAGTAATGGTGCTCCGGCCGGGATTTGAACCCGGGTCGGCGGCTTTCTTTCACCGTTTGGTGTCGAGAGGCCGCTATACTTGACCGGACTATACTACCGGAGCGCGAATAATACTACTTTTTCATTTGCGTTTGCGGTATATAGCCACTCCGTATTCCTGGCTACAATACACGTAATCAAAGCCGCTTCTATTAATTTGTGTTACTCCTTGAGGTTTTTGACATGAGCGCAAATTCCACTCGTCGCTTTCAAAGCTTACGAGTTGAATGTATACGCAAGTGTTTTGAATGTTTTTGTGACCCTTTTCAGCGCGTACGCTAGTACATCTAGTAAATATGGGAAGTCGGGGTTTGCGGGAGAACACCCGACAAACAAGCGATTTCTACATTGAAATACCATAAACAAGAAATAAGCGATTCTGCTTTTACGGAGGTGATAACAAGATGACAAGTGCTAAACAGAGATTTCTAGAGTATTACAAAGAAGCTAGAAGCAAGGCAACTTACAAGAGCTATAAACGAGGGCTAGTCCTATTTGCGGAATACTACGGAAAAAGCTGTGACATAGCCCTAAAACAAAGACGCAAAGACGTAGCAAGCGAAGACTATGAAAGAAACCAAAGATTCGTTAGGGAAATAGAAAAGTTCCATCAATGGCTTTTGAAACAAGGATACTCGGTAAACAGTTCACGAACAATGACTCTCGGCATAATGCAGTTATTCCGTTATTATGGTGTTCCCATCGTTTTACCACCGCAATCAAAGGTAAGCCGAACTGTGGTGTCCACACGAACGTATATTCCGAAGATTGAGCAGCTTAGAAGAATGTTTCAACTGTCCGATCTGAGGGAAAAAGTGATTCTGTCGTTAGGCTTAGACTTGGCTTGGAGAATCTCGGATTTCATACAGATAAAAAGGGAAGACCTTCCAGATTTGAATCAAAAACCGCCAATACCGTTTGAGGTGATCACAGGAAAAGAACAGGTGATAAGCTCTACGTTCATATCAAGCGAAACCGTTGAATTGCTTAAGGTTTATTTTCCGACTTTATCAAAGACAAATCCTTACCTATTTCCTTCAAATGGTAAACGACACTTGAAGGATGAAGCCATAAACGGCATACTCAAAAAGTTAGCGGTGAAAGCGAAGCTTAAAATTCCAAAAAGGAAAAGACTAACCTTTCACAGCTTACGCAAACGATTCTTAAGCACAGCTTACACAATTGGAATCGACAACGAGATAAGTAAACTGCTTGTTGGAAAATCAATCGGCAAAGCGATAGAAACATATCTGGAAGACGCAAACCTGAAACAGAGCTTCATTAAAATAAGAGAAACAAGCCTTAATTTAACAAACGGAAGGTTTCACATGGACTCGGAAGACTCGGAAATAGCTAAGTTGAAAAAAGAGAATGAAACCTTGAAACTCCAGATTAGAGGACTAAGTCTGCTTTTCCAAAGTGAAATATTAAGTAAAGCAGGGAAGAAGCTTGAAAAATTCAGTGTGATCCAAGCAAGCACAGAACCGAAGGGAGAGAAACCGATAGAAACAATACTTGAGGCAGTCGCAAAAGCTGAGAAACAAAGGCAGAAAAGAGAATATGATAAAATGCTAGCTGAGACTAACGGGTTTAACCATAAAAGCTAAATCTCCCTTCTTTTTTATTTACTTCCTATTTTTAGTCATAATCGTAGAAACAAGCCCTCTCCCTCTTTTTTCGAATTGGGACTTGCTGAGCTATGCCCGTCAAAACGGGTTTACCCTTGATAACCCGATTAACCCTTCGAATCTCCATTGAAATACCATAAAAATTAGGGTAAGCTTATGGGTAAATAATACTGCGTTGACCCCCATACCTTCGATTTTTTCCCGAAAACAGTCGAAGCTACCCCCACTTATGGAGTCCCTACCAAAGACTACTTATTTAGAATGGATTAACCCACTCTTCTGGTGACTGGCAAAGCGCGATCAGAAAAACCGAAAATTATTTTACGTAAACGGTAGCATTATATTCGGGGATGTTATGCCCAGAAAAACTCCACAAGTAAAGCTTTATCTTAAGCAACTATCAAAAACAGAACTTCTTAAATTGGCAAAACTGAAAAAGCTTCGTATCTCAGAAAAATGGACAAAAGAAAAAATTGTAGAAACTCTTTCTGTTTATGTTTCATCAAGTGATGTGATAAAACTTCATTCTAGGAAGTCAAAAGCCAAGACAAAAACAGAGTCAAGTCTTCAAGGTGTATTGAAGGGGATAAAACTTGAGGATAGAGTTGCGAAAATCTTTACACGACAAGGTTTTCAATGTACCAAAAATATTAGAATTAAAGGTGCTGAGATAGATGTTGTGGGTTTTAAAAAAGGTGGTTTGCTTCATTACGATGAATATGTTGTTGTGGAATGTAAAGATAGAGCCAAAGTGATTCCATCAGATTTTAAAAAGTTTATTGGAAGTATGAACCTCTATATCAGAAAGAAAAGATTAGACCCTGAACTCGTTACAGGTTATTTATACACAACAGGCGTATTTGATAGTGATGTAAAATCTCAAGCCCGTGCTTTTCCTAACATAAAACTGAAAAGATTGAAACCTTAGTTGTGTGTTTTGTGGGATATTGAGACTTTGAACCTCTGAGTTCTAGATGGCTCGCGCTTAAAGGTTAAATAGTGTATAAATTGAATTCAATGTTGTGTCCAAAATGAGCATTGATACTTATGAACTTCAGTGCCGTAAGTTATTGCTTGATTTCTATTCCGCGGAGATAAATAGTCATGGTCGTTTGATTATAGGTTTTGCTGTTTTGCTGCTTACTCTTACACAGATTAGGCAGAATTTTCTAATTCATAACCACACTCTCTCAAGTTGCCAATTTTTTCTAATCTATTCTGGCATATTTGCTGTAGCTTTTGCTCTGTGGTATTCGCTTTTTAGACTAATCGCATATGGAACACTCGCCAATGCTGTTATAGAAACGGGATGGACAGTAAGTGAATGGGCTGCTAGAATGGGTCAAATACCTACTAGCGACTTTGCTTCAAAGTTACCTGACTCTATCAAAAGAAAAAAGCAAAAAATCGCATATGTGCTACCCATTGAATATTTAATCAGTAACGGTTGGAAGAGAATTGGCATATGCGCGGTTTTTGCTTTTCTAACAAAGTGTTTTATATATTGGATAATGCACTAGGACGCGATCATTCTTTCCGTTTCTCCGTTTCCTTGTAAAATTCAACGTAACCGCAATTCTCACAGCAATAGAGGATGATTCTGTCACCCATGTATTGACCTTCCTTCGCTAAGGTAAGCTCGGTATATGTTAGGCGTAATCCTTTCAGCATTTTTCCATTAGCGCGCGCTCTGTATTCTGAACTGAAGTTGTCTGAAGAAATAAAGCTGGTTTGTCACCGAGAAGAAATCTAGCTGTATCGATTGCATGCACTATGGTTTTTTGGGGGTATTCACCAAAACAGTAATCTAGTAAATCCTCTTGATATTGGAGAAGTAGGTAATAGAAATGAGTAAATCTTTGTCTTTAATTATTCTGGTTTCCTTGATAGCTATCTTGATACCTACTATTGCAAAGGCACAACACAACATCTCTCTAGATTACGTTTCCATTGGAGGACGCCTAGAACAAGTGGAAGGATATGTGAAACTCAGTATTCACGTTAGAAATCTGGATTTATCTCGAGGATACAACTACTATTTTACTGTGCATGTCCATAATGATTCACTGCTTAGCGAATATGGTTATGTTAAGGCTGGCGGGTTGTCTTACCACACACTTATCTTCCCTTCTTATGCCATTAGGGTTTGGAATTACACCGCAGACATATATTTGTATGACGAATTTGGGGTTGCTGACCATATGGTTACCAACGAATTCACTATTCGTCGTAGTACACTTCGAGAATCAGTGGATCATTTGGAAGATGATGCCTTGGAACTTCAGCAAAACATGAGTGATTTCAGGTTTGATATGGCAGACACACTTAATGAGGTTGATTCTTTAAGGTCATCTATAAACGACCTACAACTAATGAATAAAAACTTGCTTGCTGTTTCCATTATAACCCTAATCATTGCGGTTGTTGCAGTTTCTGTTCCCATCCTTACACACATCAGAAAGCGGGATCGAGAACTCATGCGCTTAGAAGAGTCCTAACTTAGAGCGCGTGTATGTGCGTGTAGAAGGTGCATATAATGAAGGTAAAAGGGGGTGTTAAAAGATGAAGGGGTAAGGGATATATGGAGAATAGTTTAACTTTGTATATATATAATATATTGTTTTATATAAAAATATAGTATGTTGGATTATTTATACACCCTTTCATTATGTATTACCTTTTTAACCAATTCTTATCTTTAGGCTTTCTCAGCTTTGTTAAAGGTGATATCTCCACTTGGTAGGGGGTTCGAATCCCACCCCCATACACACACGGAAAAATTATTCTTCTGAGATAAATTTCTTGATTTTGTCTCTCATTGAGCTTTTGAGTCCACTTAGACGCTGTCTTACCTCAGCATCAAGAGCCTCCTCGGGAAAAGCTTCAGCCCAAGCTGCAGC
>DAOVFL010000049.1 GCA_030672945.1 Candidatus Bathyarchaeota archaeon
GGGAACAATATTCCCGCAATATCCAAAGGGTTCTTGCTGAAAAAGAAAACCTAACCCTAACAATTGTTCATTTACTGTTAAGACTTTAACATGTTTGTTAGCTGCTAGGAAAGATACACTCACATGAATGCCATCAATGAATTTTTGGACCAAAAGGTCTTTATTAACCGAGGATGCGTCCCAAAACGCTCTTTCAATTTCCATAGAATTCTGTGCAATTCTTACACCTGCTCCTCCAAAACCCCCGACAGGTTTTACCACAACTGGATACTCTATCTTGATGGCTGCAGCCATTACCTCATCAATACTTTTTACAATTGTTGTCTCAGGATGGGTTATTCCTAAACATTTAAGCTCCTCAAAGAAACCTGGCTTTTCCCGAACTCTCTCGATAACTTTTGGACAGTTCCCTAGAATTGGGACCAAATCCTCTAACGCGTATAGAATATCAAAAGAATCATCTAGCCCAGAAGAAAGTAATATTGCATCTATCTCATATTTTTGAAGCAAAGATTCCGTCCTTTGCAAGAAAGCTTGTGGTTTTAATCTTGATCCCATTCTTCCACAGCTTTGTCCACGCTTCTGTTCAATTATTGCTTCACACCCACAACAGATGAGTCGAAGGTCCACATCACCAAAATAGTCTGCCGCGTAAGTTCTGTAGCCTGCTTCTCTTGCAGAGTTAGTTATAGAAACGGTATCAATTCCGACAACTAAGAGAGCATCAATGTCAGATTTCGTCAATTGCGTTCGTCCTTACCAGATTCGATGTCCGTCTGAATGAGCAGAAGTTAAGGACAGACGCGCGCGTTTTCTGGATTGGTTGTATTTCACAGGAATAAACATCTCGTGCGCTTTTTTTATGATTGGTAAGCCTTCAATTCTGATTATTTGAACAGCATTCATGATGAGCCGCTTCCTTTTTGTTATCATGTAACTGTTTATTTAAGTGTCGCATGCATGCATTGGCCAATCTGTTCGGGATCAGAATTGTATATTTATCTTAGCATGCATTAATACGTGCGCGCTCCATGTACCTTTCTGTATTAGACTTGATCATTCTTTGAAATTTTAGAACAATGATATGCTTTCGGAACGACGTAAAACTACTCTACAACAATTTCTGATCCATTTGCCACTTCACTGTATAATTTTTGAAAAATTCCAGTTAGAATCCAAGATTCTATTCCAAATTACAAGCTACAAGAAAAAAAGTATTTGCGGAGATGCCACCACTTGTTTCGCAAGTAGTTCAGTTAATTGTCTCACTTTGCAAGTAAGTCGTAAATGCTTCAACAATTTTTACATGAAAAACCTTGCCGATTAGTTCATCAGAACCAATGTCCTTTAGAACCACTGGTTTGTAAGCGAAGTTGCGTCCAACCCAAGAACCAGGAACCTTACCAACCTCATCTACAGTAACTTCCCCAATCCAGCCAATCCAACTTTGATTCCTTTCAAAGGCAATTTTCTTAGCCAACTTGGCTGCCAAGCGGCTTCTACGCTTAATCTCTTGGAAAGGGACGAAGTCCTCCTGCATGTCAGCTGCGGTGGTCTTCGGCCTTGCAAAAAACTTTGAAACGTTGACTATATCTGGCTTGATATCCTTAATTAGGCGTAAGGTTCTTTCGAAGGCCTCCTTTGTTTCACCGGGAAAACCGCAAATAACATCTGTCGCTATAGTAATACCTGGAAAGTTGGACCTGAAGGTGTCCACAATGTTTTTGAAATCATCTATAGAATAAACTCGTCTCATGCGTTTCAGAACTTTGTCATCACCGCTTTGAACTGGCAGGTGGATGAACTTGTAGATTTTCTTACTTTCAAAAATCTGAATTAAGTCTTCTAGAATATTATTTGCGAAATTTGGGGTCATCATGCCAACTCGAATCTTAAAATCTCCTTCAATATTGCATAAAGCTTTAAGCAGATCTGCAAGATTCGTTCCTATATCCCTTCCGTAACATGCAGTATCCTGAGAGGTTATCCAGAACTCTCCAACTCCATGAGATAAGTCTGTTCTCACCCTTTCCACAATTTCATGAGTGCTGTAGCTTCTTAGGTGACCCCTAGCGAAAACTACACAGCAATAAGCGCAGGAGCCTAGACACCCATAGTTTATAGGAATAATGCCTACAACGGGATTCAACCTTAACCGTGGAAGATTCAGGTTTGGTTTAGCATTCGTAGCTCCTTCTAACGCAACAACCGTCTCACCATTCAAAACACGTTTTACAACTTCAACGATCTTTTCGCCATTCGCTGGACCAACAACTCCATCAAAACACACTTCCTTACATAATCTTTCAAAATTAATTAAAGGCAAGCATCCAGCAATAATTAATTTCTTATTAGGCGGAACTCGTTTTAAAATTGTAATCATGCGGTTTTCTGTCGGTCCCTTAACTGCACAAGTATTGTATATAACAACATTTGCAGCCTCAACAGTCTCCACTAGTCGATATCCAGCATTTACTAAGCATCCGGCTAAGACCTCCCCATCAGCCGAATTTGCTGAACAACCGAAACTCTTAACAAAAACATTCATGCTTTTCCATCGCAATACATTAAATGCTTCAATAATGAATAAAAACATAAAGGTTTATGGATACCGGAATTTACACAAACCTGAAGTGGTAAAGGGATAAGCTTTAAATTAACAAGAACTTACATATTTAAATCATGTTTATAGCATATTATACAGAAGTATATTCACTGCTATGGAATCTATAGCGTTATTAAAGGAGGGAGATTTAATGAAAATGATTACTCTCTATCTGCCTGAACCCTATATTGAAGCGTTGAATCATCTTGTTAACAAGAAGTTCTATCCAAACAGGGCTGAAGCAATTCGTGTAGCTATCCGTGATTTGATAAATGATGAAGTTTGGCGGAGGAAACCAGTTGGATAAGATGCGTCTTACTAAACAAGCATTGAAGTATGCTTGGCATGACGCTATAGGTTCTGGGACACGCTCTTTAGGATGCAGCCGTATGCTGGTGATCGGAGTAGGAGGAGGTGGCAACAACGCTGTTACAAGACTAATGGAGTCTGGTGTTGATGGTGCGGAATGCGTAGCCGTAAACACGGACGCGCTTCATTTGAACGCTTCAATAGCGCACAAAAAAATTTTGATAGGTGAGAAACTGACTAATGGTCTCGGAGTTGGAGGAAATCCAAGGCTTGGTAGGGCAGCTATCGAAGAATCAAGGAAGCGCATAGAGGATTTACTGGCAAATGTTGATGTAGTTTTCATAACTGCTGGTTTAGGTGGAGGTACAGGAACTGGAGCCGCCCCGGTCATTGCGGAAATTGCAAGAAGAAAGGGAGCGATAACTGTTGGAGTTGTAACCACGCCTTTCCGCATAGAAAAGGGGCGAATTGAATATGCCGCTTATGCCTTAACTGAAATGCGAAGGCACTGCAACACTGTGGTTGTAATAGACAACAACAAGCTTATGCAATTTGTACCTCAGCTGCCTATAAATGAAGCTTTCAGGGTTGCAGACCAGGTTTTAGCGAACATGATCAAGGGAATTGTTGAAACAATTTCTGCTCCAAGCCTGATTAACCTTGATTTCGCAGACTTCAAGACAATTATCCAACGGAGCGGAGTAGCTGTTGTCGGCATCGGTGAATCAGATGCACCAAACCGAGCAGAAGAAGCCGTGAGAAATGCTTTGAGAAGCCCACTTCTAGATGTGGATTATATGGGTGCAACAGGAGCATTAATCAATGTTTCAGGAGACAGCCAAATGACAATGGAGGAGGTAAACCGTGTGGGAGAGATAATAACCGAAATGATGGATGACAACTCCCTGGTAATTTGGGGTGCAAGAGTAAATCCAGAACTAGATGGCATGCTAAAAGTCACACTTGTAATGACTGGCATAAAATCACCACATCTACTAAGCGGATTCGGAACCATAGCACCACAACTTTTCAACCTAGAACCTTACGCAGAACTCGAAAAACCACTAAACATAAAATTAGACTTGTACCAAATGGAACGAACTCTACAACTATCATAAACGTTTTCATAAGAATCTATCTGCGTCCTTAAACAATAATATTTTCTCTTTCACATCTAATCTCTCTACAAATTTGTTAAGAAACAAAGGAAACGATTCTGCTAACTCTTCTGGGCTTAAAGGGATTTTGGGGAGTTTTGTTAACTAACGGGACCTTTTATCGTGGGTATCCAACTTAGGTCTTTATTGGAGTATATGGTAGAATTGAATTCTTTCCACAAAGGAGTTCCTCTACTGTAGTTATTTGAATTTTTTCGCACGTGTTACCATATGGCATAAATGACTGTGTTTTTACTTGCGCTTTCTGAACATCGTAATACCCTCAGGTGTTGTGTGGATAAAGGGAATTACTAGATTGAAAAGGGCGATATTTAGAATAACCACTATGTTTATTTTTAGGTATCTCATTACTTTTTTAACCTTTCGCAACAGCCCTGAATGCTGGAATGTATTAATGTTTGCTGTTGAAACAAAGAATTTGACAAAGCGATACGGCAAAACTTACGCTCTCAAAAACCTAGACTTCACCATCGACGAGAATGAAATCATGGTTCTACTTGGACCGAACGGTTCGGGTAAAACAACGCTCCTTCTTATCCTTGCCACAGTTCTTAAACCAACATCAGGGCAAGCAGAAGTAATGGGTTTGGATGTGGCTGCTCATTCAACACAGGTACGTAAAATACTAGGTATAGCGTTCCAGGAAGCAAGAGGATTCTGGCGTCACAAACCCGCTGACATACTACGTTTTCACGCAAGCGTGTGTGGAGTGCCAAAAACGAAACGTGACACGTTGATAGAAGAAATTTTAAGAGACCTGGAATTATGGGATGCTCGAAACAAGCTCTTTATGCATCTCTCAGGTGGGCAAGCAAAGCGACTGGAAGTTGCTAAGCTCTTCATTCATCGACCAAAATTCGCCATTTTAGATGAGCCTAGTAGCCAAGTAGATCTACGTGGAAAACGTAAAATCTGGACGCAAATTCTCAAACTACGTGAGGAAGGATCAACCATTCTGATCGCCACAAACGAAGTTCGCGAAGCTGAATACCTAGCAGACCGCGTAACTGTGCTAGATAAAGGGAAACCCATCGTATGCGACACCGTTAGAAAACTTAAAGACAGCATCACAGGCGGCGACATAGTAGAACTTGAAATAGACACACCAGATACTCAAACGTTAAAACAAGCTTTAAGCCAAATTGATGGAACAGTTAAAATAACTAACCCGGGTGCAAATCGATTCAACGCTTACGTTTCCATGTCGGAATCATGGGTACCAAGAATGACGGACATGTGTTATCGAAACAAAGCTCGCATCCTCTCCATAAGAGTTACAGAGCCATCTCTAGACGATGTTTTCCTCCACTTTACAGGACGAGCCTTAAGAGGTGCTTCAGATGAGTAACATAATCCGTCTTGTATGGTTCGACCTGAAAACTGAGCTTAGACCGCCCGTATGGATAATTACGGAGTGGATTGTCTTCCTAGTCCAAGTTGGCATATATAGTGCCATGATTTCTCAACTCGTTACAGGTGTAGACGACTACAATCATTTCCTCACAGTTGGCTTCGTAATCATGATAACTTTTGATATGGCATCCCACACTGGGCGTCACTTTGTTGAACATGCTCATGAGGGACGATTGCCTTATCTGCTTAGTCTTCCTATTTCAAGGTCAGAACTGTTCTTGACCATTGCCTTGCAGGGGGGAACAGAGCTTGCTCTAATGCTTTCAGTTCCATTGACTGTAACCTTGCTGATCATAGGAAATCTGACGTGGATCTCTGTAGTTGCCTGCGTGTTAGCACTGTTTTGGCTTGGCTTTGGCGTTGCAGGCTTGATGTTGGCCTTGTCTTTTATAGCTTTCAAATCATCTGATCTTTATTCAGCAATCGTTACAGGTTTGAGCGCCGTAATAATCCGTTTTAGCACAGTGTTATACCCTTTCACGTTTTTACCTGCCCAGTACGCTTCAGCTGCAGTCTTTAGTCCTCTTACATACGGATCAGACTTGGTTCGTTTCATCTTGGGGTTTGACCCAACTTATCTTTTGAACCCCTACTATGCGGTAAGTGTGCTTACAGCGTTGTCAGTTAGCACTTTAGGGTTAGGTTTGGTTCTGGTTCAGAGACTTGTAGAAGGAGTCAAGAGTGCATGAGTGAGGTTCGTGTTATTCTTGCAGTGGCACGCAACGACTTCTCCTATTTTTTTCGAACGAAATGGCTTATGGCTGTACTTCTAAGCTTACATCTCTCTGATATGCTTGTGGTTGCACTTGTTTACAGGAGAATGATGGATTTCGACTACTTTGCTTACTATGTTCCGTCAGTCATAATCATGGGGCTTTTCGCTGCTTCTCTAGATACAGGTAGACGAATTTGGCTGGCTCTTCGAGAGGGAGTAATACAGTATGAACTGTCTCTTCCAATCAGCACTCACGGCCTTGTTATAGCCTACCTACTTGCTGGAGGTGCCACTGCATTAGTGTATTCAGGTTCTCTTATGGCAATCGCACTGATCGTTCTTCCTGCTAACGCGGTTTGGACTGCCGTGATATTGCTGCCCTTCCTTTTCGTTTTAGCCATTGGACTTGCAGGCATTGCAGCTACACTTGCCGCAATTGCATCAACTCATGGAGAATTCTTCTTCGCATTCCAAAATATCGTGCAGATTACAATTCTAACTCTAAGCACAGTGTACTACCCAATTGAAGTTATTCAAGATTACCTGCCACCCTTCTTAGTTGAAATCGCGCGCGCTAATCCATTAAGCTTAGCTGCCGATGCCTTACGCCAATATACCTTTGCAGGTGCCCCTTTTGAACTTAACTTCTTGGCCAGAATTTTTCTCTCAAGCATTCCTTTCGCCATAATAGGTGCACTTGCTTAT
>DAOVFL010000074.1 GCA_030672945.1 Candidatus Bathyarchaeota archaeon
TTGGTGGATACATGCTAAAAATCTATACTGTAACAAAACGCATTTTCACTATGTTGTCCAAAAGTCCAAAGCTACTGAACTGTTATGACTGTGCAAAGAGTTTCAGTCTAGACAGTTTGGTGGTTTCCACGACTTATGGTAATAGGTGCAAAATAAGATGTCCGAAATGTGCGGTAAAATATGGCATAGCAACGAGAAAAGAGATTGTTGAAGTTTCCGAGAAAAACTAGACAATTATGTCACGCATTAAAAGAGAGTTATTATCTGTATGTACACAAAGCGCTTGAATCTTCACATGATTATTCTTTCAGTTTTCAAAAATATTCTGTCCCTCAATTGGCGAATAGTCTCTCTCTCTCCTATTTTCTTCCATTCCATCTTCATTATCGTTTATACAAATGTGAGACACACAAGTTAGGGTATCAACAAAAACATCTGTGTGCACACAAACTTTTTTAGTTCATTGAGTGAAATAGGATACCGTCTAAAATGAAATACATAAAAAACTTAAAAAACATAATTGCCCTTTTGACGTTGACGTTGCCCCTATCTTGCATCATATTACCACTTAATGCTTCAGACACTAGATCTATCTGGAATTTAGATTGGGAAGGTATTCACGTTTTAGTCTACGCCCCCTACCAAGCTTATCCAGGCGACACTATAACAATAGGAATCACAGTTGAAGCAAGAGAAGAACTTAAGAATGTTACCGTACACTTCACGATTTATGGTTCCAAATCTGAGGGCAACATACTATGGTTTAGATCCTTGGATGTCCTCGATAATGTAGATTTGCCTTCTGGTGTTATTGAAGATCAATATTTTAACGTCGACGTTCCAGATAATGTAGATCCAGGTTTGTTGCACAGTTTGGTGTCTTGTTACTGGAAGGTTTGGCGTGAATCATCATGGCAGGAACAGTTTGTTGACAATGTATGTCTGCACCGAGTGACTTACTTAAGAAACAAACCTTATGAAGACCTTCAGATAGTATACAATCAATTACTTGCAGATTACAGCGCGTTGCAAATTGATTATAATCAACTGCTGGCAAACTATAGTGCATTGCTAAGCAGTTACAGTGATCTTCAAATAAACTACAGTATGTTGTTAAGCAGCTTCAATGATCTTCAAGCAAACTACAGTGCATTACAAACTGATTATAATCAACTGTTAGGAAGCTACGACTCTCTTCAAACGAGTTACGGCGACTTGGAAGGCTCTTATAATGACTTACAGGCAAACTATAGCATTCTTGAGGACAACTACAATGCTCTTTCAACGACCCACCAAGAATTGCAGACAAACTATAACTCACTTCAATTGAGTTTCAATTCATCACAAAAAGACTACAACAATCTACAAACGAATTATGACTCCTTAAACTCTACATATTGCCACCTACTCTCTGAATATTCATCCCTGCAAGCGAACTATGACTCTCTACAAGCCGGTTTCAATGAGCTAAAATCAAAGTATGAATTTGCAGGCGAAACGGTTAACGCCATTAACTTGATGTACGTCTTTATTGAAACAACAGTAATCTTTGTCGCAACAACAATCTACTTTGTGCTAAGAAAACAAAAACCCAAAAAACAAACATAACCTTTTCCTTGCTTTTCCAACGTTCTCACCTCACGCCCGCGTCTCTGTACGTAGCATCAACAAAGACACATAAATCCGGCAACAACAATCAGAACGATAGCTTCGTACGGAACGAAAAAAGGACACATTTAACCTAGACTTTTCGCTCAAAGTATTCTACACTTCTTAAGTAGCAGCCGTTAGGTATTTAGAAAAACTCTTATTGAAAGAAGTATAAGTTCAAGCATGATGTAACGTGAAACACAAATTTCTACTACGCACAGTTCTTTTTATACTCTTTGTGTCCTCATCACTTACTGCAAACGCTTCAGATGCCGAAACCATTATTCCTCTAGCAGATACGTACGTTGACGCTTTTTCGTTTGATTCAATTCATGGACAAGAAGATTATCTGGAAGTGTCAGACTACGTAAGCGGACTTTCCACCATTGTGTTGATGTTTGACCTTTCAAAAGTGTCACATGTTCTCAATGCATCGTCAGAAGTAAAGCTACGGCTCTACTGCTTCTATGTGGCTTCGCCACACATCGTTGGTGTACACTGGTGCGTAAACAATACTTGGAATGAAGAAAACTTAACCTCTCTTTTATTCAGCGGATATTACAGAACCAACCCAGAAGACGTCGTTAAAGTTGACTTCATAGACACTTGGTACGAATGGAAAGTAACTAATTTCATTAGCAAGGCAATAGAAGAAAACTATGAAAAAATAACGTTAGCTTTGGAGGTAAAAGACCCACTTGAAGGAAGTGCACGCTCGTTTTACGCCTCAAAAGACCAAGCAACTCAAGAAATGCGTGAGTACAGTCCACAACTAACCTTCATATATCTAGACACAAAAACAGATTCACTAGACACAAAGACAAATTCACTAGACACAATCATCAAAGTCGCATTCGGGCTAGCGGTCACTGGGGCAGTCATTTTTCTAGCTTACAAGTTATCGAAGAAAAACTCACGAAAGAGACGACAGCGTGCGTGAACGACTGTTAATTCCACTAAACTTTTCTTGTACATCTACACACTCTACCACAACCTATGATGAAAGGGCAAGAAACGCTAAGGCCGAAGCAACTGACAAAACGTTAGATCCATTCACTCAACAAGCCGACTTTGAAAAACTGACCGATATAATCTCTTACGTGCAGCAATTATAGTGTGCTTCTAAGCAGCTACAATCAACTGCTAGAACGTTATAACCCTCTAGACACGATGTATCAAGTTTCAACAGGCAACCACAGCCAACTACTAGAAAAACATGACAATCTAAACGCGTCTTATCAAGAACACTTGCTGAACCATTCTGAACTGCAAGCCAGTTATACTTCTCTCTTATCGGAGCACACTCAAAACATTCGAAGCTTAATATACGTCTTCATCGCCACAACAACAATTTTCATAATAGCCGCAGTCTACCTGTCAACACACGCACACAAAAAAGACCCGAGAGACATGCCCACATGAAATATTGCTTTCATTTCCTATTTAGAAGTTATTGAACGCATGAAAAAACGATTACCAACCTGCTGGTTAAACCCCTGTTCTTATAGATACGTATGAAAGTTGAGGAAAATGTTGACTGTTAAGTCGCCATTCTAGGAGATTGCATGTGTGTAGCTTAGATGAGTCACTCGTCTTCAATACGAGTGTAAAAATAAGCAATTACCGTTTCATCAACAGGAACACGATCTTTATAAATGAAACTCTCTAGGTCGAGAGCGGTGTCAACCGTCAAGTCGTCAATCCAAAAAGACAAGCTCTTCCCCACAGCTGAATAGACAGCCAAGTCGATGTGATCAACCGAGCTGATGCTGAAATCAGGCGTTTGAGAAGTATAATCTGTGAGGTTTACCACAAATCTTTTCCAACTCGTAGTTGCTGAACCGTCTCCGGCTTCTATAGCCCAGAACGTTCTAGAGCCTCCGTAGGAATCAGCGAGAGATATAGAGAACAGAGCGGATTCGTTGCATTTCACCCACACACCGATTGAAGAGTATCCAGCAAGATTCCACGTTCCGGGACTATTATATCTGACGCCGAGGTTACCCCATGAATCCGTTTTGCCACAGACTTTTAGGCTTGCAGGCCCTTCCTTCTTAGACAACACGTCAATCTGCAAGGTTACATTCTGCTCAGACACCGGCGAGCCCCAGTATCCTATGGAGTCTGCTGGGTCGTTGCCACTTAAAGCCTTACTGCCATTAACTCGCATGGGATTGCATTCCGGATAGCTTAGGTCTCCGCCCTGCTCTATGCGTACGAAGGTCAGGTTGGATGGGATGTCGGTGAGGTTGTACGATGTGTATCCGTGGGAGGCGTTTACGCTGAGATAGACGGTTGACGGGTCTTCTGGGTCGATGTACAGGTACGTACTAGTTATCTTGGAGGTTGTGTTGTCTCTGATAACCGTTATTTCGGGACCATATGAAACTTCAGTAAAATCGATTTTTGAGTCTGGTGGAATCACGTAGATTCCGTCGCCTATGTGGAAGGTTTTGATGCAGTAGGGTATTTCTTGGTTGTAGAATTCTGGGGTGATGATGACTATGGGATGAGCCATTAATGCTTCTATGCTATTGAGGTAGGAATCATGAACATACATAGGAGGTGGTGGCCCACTAAAATTTCCCAAAATTTCGTTGAAGTAAAATGTTATGCAGTACTCTTCAAGTTGAGATAAGTAAAGATTGTAGTCGATTTCAGGTTCTGAAGGAACAAATTGAAACAGATTTTCAATCTCTCCATAATAAGCAAAATGTTCACCTATCTCTGCTCCCAAATAGTTTCTGTAAAGATTTGCAAACCAAACCGGTGGGTCACCACGGAACACGAAAACCGGAGTCGACAGAGAACTGCTGGCTAAGAACTGCTTAGTTTCCATTATTTTTTCGTAGCCTGAGCGTGGTATGAATGGGGTAAAGAACACGTCCACATATTGGATTGTAAGGAACGCAGAGCTTCCTATCAGAAAGAACGCAATAAGAAGTGGCGGTAACCGTCGAAATATTGTTTTAGATGATCGCCTTTTTTGAGTAGACAACGATGTCTTAGTCCGCTGGTGGCGGCTTATGAGGTTGTTGCATCCTTGGGCGGCTAAAGCCAAGAGAATTGGAATGGGAAAAATTATTAGAGAACGGTAGGCAAAGTCTGTGGGCAAGTGAACAATTTTGGCTCCAATCAGGCTGATTGAAGTTAGTAGTACAAGAGACCAGGAGAAAATGGGGAAGACCAGCTTCTTACTTTTTAGCTCCGACTTGAAGAATAAGAAACTCCCCACAATTATAAAACCCAAGATTATCCACGATCCTCCGGTCCATAGAAGAGCAATACTGACCGTTAAGTCGTATTCGAAGTACACTAGCGTACCCAAGTATCCAAGGAAGAAACTTGGAAACAACGGCACTAAA
>DAOVFL010000063.1 GCA_030672945.1 Candidatus Bathyarchaeota archaeon
GACCCAAATGAACTCTACGACTACGCCACCAAAGGAGCGGGGACACTCCTCGCCAAACCCATCCTACCTTTCAGCAAAGTAACACTTCGCAACGGAATAGAAGTAGTGAGATTTGAACGCAGACCAACACTTGACATCTACGTAAGTGCTGGTCACCACGTATTCAAAAAAGCGGTAGTTGAAAGATACTTCCCAGAAAAAGGCGACTTCGAACTCACCACGATGCAAAGATTAGCAGACCAAAAAATACTCCGCGGATACACCTACCATGGAATGTGGTTTACAATAAACACCATGAAAGACCTCCTAGAAGCCAGAACACACTTCAAATGATTCTCTAACGCTGTGTGAGAGTAAGAAATTGATACATTGCGCAAAATGCGGAGCCGAGTTGCTTGAAGACGCAAGATTCTGTCCCAATTGTGGAGCTGCGGTCAAGAAAGTTGTGAAAGAAGAATTCTCAATTTCAGCAGATAACTTGGTTAGCAAAATCAAAGAACTGATCCACGAAGGAAACATCACCAGAATCATAATAAAGGACGAAAAAGGCAAAACGCTCCTTGAAATACCAGCCACAGTTGGAGTAGTAGGAGCCATCGTAGCCCCGTGGCTTGCAGCGTTGGGAACAATAGCCGCCTTAGCCACAAGATGCACCATAACGGTTGAAAGAAGGGAATAGTTAACTCGAGCCGCAGAGCTGTTTCTTCTTCGCCAGTGCAACTGCGACAAATAAGAAAATTATGACCAAAGGCAATATTATGAGCCAAGGCAATGTTATGGCTGATGAAAATTCGGGTATTATTAGTTGACCTGAATATTGGTCATCCATCATTGGGTGTGGGTAAACATCATAGTTCTCTGGGTAAATGCCGATATCATGATATGATTGCAGGAATTCTGGAACTGCAAAAACTGTTTCATTCATGTATTTCTGTACAAGAGGCGTCGAAAAGTTGAAGGCTTCCTCAACTGACACCACTCCATCGCTGTCAGAATCTGCGGATGAATTGCACAGTGTGCTGGTGAAGTAGTAGTTCCAAACGCTCCCTATTATCGGAAGCCCTTCCTCCTCAACACCGGCCCAACTCACCTCATTGGATGAACAGCAAGCCAAGGAAATGTGAGGTGCCGCATCGTAGCGGATAGGTTCAATAAATTCTTCTGCCAAACAAGTGTCGATCATAAGAATCTTCTTTGATGTAACCAGTTTTTCCCACTCGCCGGGGAACCAATCGTTCCACCGAAGAACGTTACGCATCCACATTCCATGTGTAAATATGTAAAGCAACGCAACATCTTCAGAACGGGTATTATTGTTCAGCCATTCTAATGCCTCTTGAACTGTTGGAATTGTCAAATTGTCGTGTTTCACATACATGTGGTCACTATTCCAACCCAAATTCACCAAAGCCTCTTGCATTCTCTGAGAATTGATGAAGTTAACTGGCAAATTGGTCCATCCTTCGGGAAAATTATTCATTTCTAAAAGGACAGCCCATCCGTTAACCGTCCGATCATCGAGTAATTCGTAAAGACTACTAATTTCATCGGATAACAAGTCGGTTGCTAGGACTTTTGAGATTGAAAAGTGTAGATTTAACAACGATAGTGAAGTGACAAACAACAAAACAATCTTGGCCTTCATTCTAAGCCTCCATTTCGATGTATCATAGGAAACACATTCAATACTTCAGATATTCTTTTTTTTATATTTTCTCAGATGATTTCCACAAATATTGAAAATAATCATTTCTGAAACACTGAAAATTCTACATTAGGTTGGGACGTAAATGCGCGCGCATATTCCTGAGGAAAAAATACTCTAAAATATCTTTTATATAAGAGAAAAATGCCTTCTCTTCATTCTCAAGAAATTTCCGATGAGAAGTGAATGCCCGAATGTTATCATCAAATACAACCTTACCTATTTTTCTAATCCTTAAAGAAACGTCGTGATCTTCTGATGTGAGCAACTTTTCGTCGAATCCTTCAATCTTCCAGAAAGCATTGGTCCTGAATGCACAAGAAGCGCCCCAGAACAGAGGATAATTGATTCTTACCAGGATTTTCTGAAGGGCATTTGTAAGGCTGTAAAGATACGGTCTTTTTATTTTTTCAAGAGGAAACAGAGGACCTGTCACACAGGCAATACTCTGATCTTGGAAAGTCTCTACGATGCCTTTCAACCAAAATTTTGATGCAACTGTGTCCGCATCGATGAATGCCAACAAACTACCCGTTGCCATATTTGCTCCCAAGTTTCTTTGAATACTCGGGCTTTTTTCTAGGGAAATTACAATTTTATCTGCATATTTCTCCGCGATCTTCACAGTAGCATCTGAACTTCCACCATCAACGACTATTATCTCAAAATCCTCACAGCCTTCCTGGTTTTTTAGTGAGATTAAACATCTTTCTAAATAATCTTCTTCATTCAATGTAGGGATGATCGTTGAAACCAAAGGGTTCAGGACAGGTCACTCTCCAATAGTCTATTCTAGATGCATCTGCATAAAACATTTAACGTAAGTCTGGAAATATTTGAAAGGGACTATGTTCATGCACATACGAGTTCTGGCAAGATTAACGAGAATAAGGACGTACTTGCTCACACTATTTTCAATCATAGCTTTAATATTTCTGATCTCCCCGCAAAATCTTTTCTCTTCTAGAACGGTTATAGTTTTCTTTGCTAATCTCTTTATGACAGCCTTCGTGTACGCGTTTAATGATGTAGAAGATGCCGCTGATGACTACGACATCTTGGAAAAGAGAAAAAGAAACCCTATTGCCAACGGTGATTTATCAAGAACACAAGGATACCTGATTAGTTTCTTACTTCTATCAATTGGGTTGTTTTTACTATTGATTATTAGTCCCTTAGTTTTTTTCTTTGGTTTAGTCCTAGCTTTTGTAGGATTTTTCTATTCATGGAGACCTGTGAGATTCAAATCTATGCACTTTATAGATCTAATTTCGCACGTAATTTGTTTGGGTGCCCTTCAATTTTTCATAACATACTTGACATTCCGATCTATTGACCTTTTCGTTGTCCCCTTCTTAATGATAATTTTACCCTTTTCATTAATGGTTGAAATCCTCTATGAGCTTAGAGACTTCAATGTCGACAGGAAAGCAAACATAACAAACACAATTCAAAGATTCGGAAGGTTTGACATAAAGAATTTATTGATTACTTCCGGGGTGATAACGATTATTGGATTTACTGTCATATTCTTTGCCATTCCATCAGAATACAAGATGGTCATCCTTTTTGGTTCGATATTTTTAGCTATTGTAATTGTCTCAAAAGTGAACAGGTTTTTGAAGATGTATTGTTCGAAAACCTCCTTCAAATGAAGGTTAACTTGACACGCATAAGTCTTATGCGCGTGCTCTTGCTGTTTCCCAAAGATATTGAAAATAGTCTCTTGCAAACTTGACCAGTCCCATGTGATTTGACCATATGACAAGCGTTGCCTCGTCCTCACCAAGAAAAAGCAAAGCCTCTCTACCATCTGCAATGACGCCTCCACCAAACATACTATCTCGAACTCTAACTTTCTCAATCCCAGCCAGCTTCTCCGCACCCCAATCTTTCGTAACCATAACTTGGACGTTAACTCCACTGTCACATAAGCGACTCAACAATGGAACACCTGCATCCATAAATCCCTTCGCAAACAATGGAGCCGCAACCATTAATTCCTTCTTGGTCTCTTCCAACATCTCCCGCAGCTTCGCCAAAATGCTGAACTCCCCTCGTAAAATCCAAATGTCAGGCTTCTCACGTAGCTCTCTACGTCTATACAAAGGTTGCAGCTCGTTCACTACTGCATGTTTCCATTCACCCACCATATCCTCCAACCTTAGCCTAGCCGCTTCTAAAGCCTCAGAAGGAGACTTGGGATAATAGCGACGAGGCCTCCCACCCTCAGCTCTAACCCAACCTTTCTTTACCAAACTGTTCAGGGTCTCATAAATCTTGGAATAAGGAACCCCTCCTTGCCCACTAACTTTGCTTGCGGTCATGACGCCTTTTTCAAGTAACGCCAGATACGCACGAGTTTCATAGCTAGTCAATCCGATTTCACGTAAAACCTTCCTCGCTTCCTCGCTGACAATCACACTCAAACCCTTTTTCACCTTCTGAAACGTTTGGAAACCTTCTTATACTCTATCTGCAATTCTGACGTAAATAATTTACAACTCTCAGTGGTGTCAAACATGCAAGTTATCAAACAAACCAAAAGCATATGCCCCGAATGTTTCAAAGTTCTAGACGCAACAATATACGAAGATAACAACAAAGTCTACATAAAAAAGGAATGCCCAGAGCACGGGGAGTTTCAAGACATCTACTGGAGCGACTATGAACAGTACCAACGAGCCGAACAATTCAGATACGAAGGCGACGGAATGGCAAACCCCAGAACCGAAACAAAGCTAGATTGTCCACTCGACTGCGGCATCTGCCCCCAACACAAATCACACACAGGACTCGCCATAATAGACGTAACCAACCGCTGCAACCTCCGCTGTCCTGTCTGCTTCGCCAACGCTGCCGCGGCAGGATACGTCTACGAGCCATCCAAAAAGGAAATTCAAGCGATGCTGGAAAACTTCAGGCAAAACAAGCCAGTACCGGCCCCAGCGTTACAGTTCTCAGGTGGAGAACCAACGATCCGAAAGGACCTCTTCGAACTCATACGGATGGCGAAAGAACTGGGCTTCGAACATATAGAGGTCAATACGAACGGTCTACGACTCGCACAGAGCGTGGAGTATTGTCGTGGTCTAAAAGAAGCTGGCATGAGCACGATCTACCTTCAATTCGATGGCTTGACCCCGGACGTTTACGAGTTCACACGAGGGTGCGATCTGCTAGACAACAAAATGAAAGCCCTAGAAAATTGTCGAAAAGCAGGGATAGAAAGCATAGTCCTAGTCGTCACGTTAATTAAAGGCGTCAACGACCATCAACTCGGCGACATCATAAGGTTTGCATTTGAGAATTTTGACATAATTCGATGTGTAAACGTTCAGCCAGTGTCTCTATGCGGTAGACTACCAGAGAAAGAAAGAGCAAAAATGCGCATAACTATCCCTGACTTCATGAAACTAGTCGAAGAACAGACTGACGGAAAAATAAAGGTCTCAGACTTCTATCCGGTGCCCACGGTAGTTCCCATTTCCAAGGCGATCGGCGCTTTGAAAGACAAACGATACGTGGAGTTCACAGCTCACCCTCACTGCGGCATGGCAACATATGTCTTCATCGAAGATGGAGAAATGGTTCCAATCACTCGTTATGGAAACGTTGAAAAGTTCATTAAAACAATGAAGAAAGTCTACGAAGAGGCTTCGAAGGGGCACAAGAAGCGAGCTAAACTCCTTTTAATAGGGGTCTTACGCCACATCAAGTTCGGCCTGCTGAGAAAATATCTTTTGCCGATACTTAGAACAGGAAGTTACGAGTCTCTAGGTGAACTGCACCGAAAGATGCTTCTTATCTCATCCATGCATTTCATGGACCCATACAACTTTGACTTAGAAAGAGTGCAGCAATGCTGCATACACTATGGCGTACCAGATGGCAGAATTATCCCATTCTGCACCATGAACTCCATACATAGATCGAAAATTGAAGAACGGCTCGGAATTCCCATAAATGAGTGGCAACAAAAACATAAAAGAGAAGTCAGTGCGGTGGCATAGCGTCGGAAAGTCTATAAGGTCCATTGTTCTTTTTCAAATTCGGGTGTGAAGAATGGGCGGAGGTAAGAAGAAGACCACTCTCAGGAAGATGGAAAAAGCGCGCACTCGAAAAGGTGCACAAAAGGAAAGCAAACC
>DAOVFL010000092.1 GCA_030672945.1 Candidatus Bathyarchaeota archaeon
CTCATAGCGGTGCCAGGCCTAGCGAACACTATGAATATGACAAGGTTTTATCACATTTTGCTGTTTTTCTTAGCGCCTTTGTGTGTATTAGGCGCTGAGTTTCTAGTCAAGTTAATGTCCAAGCGACGAACAGAAATCGGGGCTTCGGTTTTATTGTTGATTGTGCTGGTTCCTTACTTTCTGTTTCAGACAGGCTTTGTCTACGAGGTTACAGAAAGTCAAAGCTGGTCATTGCCTTTGAGTAAGCATAGAATAGACGCTGTTTTTCTATATAGTCGTATGGGATACTCCTACGAGTGCGATGTGTTCGGCGCTTCATGGATGTCAAAAAATGTGGATGCCCAAAATTCGAAGACGTATGCAGATGCTCCTTCCGTGTTTAATGTCTTGACTAGTTACGGTATGATTTATCGGGGTAATATGAAATGGTTGTCGAATGTTACCGTTCTATTTACAAATGATAACGTCTATTTCAGTCGGGTGAACGTAGTTGATGGTGTTATATTAGGTTCACATTTATGGAACACTGCAAGCATCTCACATGTCATTGGCTTCACAAGTAAAGTGTACTCAAACGGCGGATGCGAAATCTACAAAAAGACTCCCTAGCAGAGTTGGATTTTTCGTTTATACAGGCGTATTTGGTTTGTGGCTTCACCAAGAATAGGAGGCTAGTAAGAATCTGACTGACAAATTTGAAGTTTCTGTGCTGATACCAACATACAAGCGTGCACATTTGTTAGGTTATGTTTTTGAGGGATTAAGAAAACAGACATACAGAGATTTTGAGGTTGTAGTGGTTCTGAAACCGAGCGGGGATGGAACAGAAGACATAGTTAAAAAGTACAAAAAATGGTTGAACATAAATTTAATTTTTCAAAACCGAGGCTACGTTGTGGACGCATTAAATCTAGGGTTCGAAAACGCCCAAGGCAAAATTATAGCTTTCTTAGATGATGATGCTATTCCCTTTCCAGATTGGGTTCAAAAGCACCTAGAAACCTATGAAGAGTCTAGCGTCGGAGGAGTAGCGGGGAATGTCGTACCGGCAAAATTGAAAGGAGATAACTTGATACCAGTTAAAGACAGGGCTTCGGAAATTATCCCAACCTACAAGCCCTTCTTAGACAGTATTGGACGCAAGGTTTGGAGTCGACCTCTTGAAGGCTTAGAAGACTATCTTGTTTATGTGTCAAAGGCAGGAGTGGTGGAATACAATTCTGATATGTCACGCCTTGCATGGTACCAAACTACGAAATCGCTTCTTGGCATGGGCGCCAATATGTCTGTTTTATCTAGGGCTGTTGAAGACTTTAGGTTTCCAAGTTCATGGGTACTCGGCTTGGGGTGGGAGCAGTTCTTGGGTTGGCGTGTGTGGAAAAGAGGATATACCCTCGTTTTTAACCCTAACGCGAAAGTACATCATCTGATTCACAACCAGACCTTGTCACGCAACATTAAAGAAGTAAGAAAGGAAACACTACGTTGGATTGAGTATAACCTCATGTTTTATCGACTCTACGGCATTGAACAAAACCTCTCTCAGATGCACAGAATCACCTGGCTCATCTTCTCCACCCTAGTTGACATCAAAAAAATATGCAAAGACAAAGAGACTCAACGAATCATTCGAATGAAAAGCAAGCTTCACTCAGAACTTATAGGACTAAAATGGCTTCTATCCAGAAAGTTAGAAGGTTACCATTCTCTATTAACAGATTTGAAAAAATTGGCGCATGCATCATAAGACTCCTATATCTTCTTGAGCAGTTTCGCAATTTAGATGTTCGGGTGATGATATTGGAAGACACACCAACTGTTTCAGTGGTAATCCCAACTTATAAGGGAGCAAAATGGATTGATTACGCTTTAAGCACTCTTGAAAGGCAGACGTTTAAAAATTTCGACGTAACAGTAATCATTAAGCCAAGCGGTGACGAAACTGAGCGCATTGTGGAGAATTACAAGCGCTCCTTGAAGCTGGTCCCAATGATTCAGAAGAGAGGGAGTTTTGTAGATGCTTTGAACATAGGGCTTAGGAAGGCAAAGGGAGAAATCATAGTGTCTCTAGACGATGACGCTGTGCCCTTTAGTACGTGGCTTGAACAACTTGTTGGGACGTATAAACAAATGGCAGTTGCAGGGGTAGCTGGAGACGTAATCTCGGCTATAATACGTGATGAAGGAATAAGTTCTCTCAAAGAGAAGGGATCAGAAGTCCTTCCAAAAAATGAAGCCCCAATAGGGAAAATTGGACTTGAACTTTGGTACCGTCCCTTAGAGGGACAAGAAAAATATCTGTTTTATATTACAAAATCGGGAGTCCCTCACAGAAATGTCGCTTGTGAGAAGGTTCAAGGAGTGATGAAATCTTTGCTGGGCATGGGCGCCAATATGTCTTTCCTTCGGACAGCCGTTAAGGATTTCAGGTTTCCAAAGTCGATGTCGACAACCACAGGGTGGGCAAATGAACAGTACATAGGTTGGTGGTTATGGACTAATGGGCACAACGTCATTTTTAATCCGAAAGTCAAAGTCCACCATATTGTTCACGGTCAGTCACTGGGCCGATTTTTCGAAAAGAAAAGAGTGTTGACCGTAGAAAGCGAGATACAGCTATTTTTTTATAGGTTGCTTCCATATGAAAAGGGGCTTTCTATAATGCATCGAATCGCTTATCTTGCCTTTCGAACAGCGATTTGTGTCAAAAACATGGGGAAGGACCGAACTTATTGGTATAGGTTACGTGGGATCGTTTGCGGAAATATCCTCGGTTTGGCTTGGCTAATCTCAAGAAAAATTGGAGGAAGTTACATTCCTCAAGTCTAGCGTAGAAAAACTAAATTGCCGCTATTTCAAAGCCTTAGGCATTTTGTTTCGTTAAGGGTGTTTTAGATGGCTAGCTTCTTCTCGAAAAGGGCTCGTTGGACTGGGAATGACAAGGAATCTGCTAATCCAGCTATCAAGATAGAAGAACTAAAGATTTTGAAAAATCGCCTCTTGTTATTTAAGTTGTCTTATCCAAAAAAAATTAAGAAATACTTCTTATCAAACCTTTTTTGGGTGGAATACGATCACGATCTTCACGGTGTAAGCAGAGGCATCCTACAGATTCCTGCTGTTTCCAATATACTGCCGTTGGCGTGGGCAATAGGAGCAGACATTTTAGTTAAGGAATTGGACAAAACGTATTTGCAATCTGTTGAGAAGATTAGATTAGTAATGAAAACATGGTATCCTAAGCTTCCTTTCTCTACGAAAATATACGTCGATGAGGTGACTTCAAGTAGTTTTTCAAACAAAGGGTACGGACTGTTGTTTAGTGGTGGAATCGACTCGACAACTTCCTACGTTAGACATAAAAACGCTAAACCGAATTTAATCATGGTTTGGGGAGCAGACATCCCCCTAGATAAGAAGAACTTTTGGGAGAAAGCGCGGGATAAGTACAGCAGCTTTGCCGAACGAGAAAATATAAGAATAAATTTCATTAAAACAAACATGCGTCAATTTATAAATGAAAGATTACTAACCATAAAATTTGGCCGGTACTTATCAGCCTCCTGGTGGGGCCGTCTTCATCATGGGATAGGCTTACTAGGTTTGACTGCTCCACTAACTGTAACCGGACACATAGGAACAATCCTCATTGCTGCTTCGGTCACACGCACACGCGCGCTTAAATTTCACTGGGGTTCACACCCGCTCATTGATAATGCGATGTCGTGGGCAGATGTAAAAGTAGTCCATGATAGCGATGATCTAAGTAGACATGAAAAAATAAAATATGTGTTAGGGGACTACATTAGAAAAAGCAATTATTATCCTACGTTAAGGGTCTGCTGGTCCCAATTCAGTGATTTTAACTGCGGAACATGTGAGAAGTGTTTAAGAACAATCACAGTACTTGCATTGGAAAACATCGATCCCAATAAATGCGGTTTCAATATCAATGGTAACTTTTTCGATATTCTTAAGCAGAATTTAATTGAAAATAGAATAAACATCGAGCATACATTTTTGTGGAAGGACATTCAAAGACACCTTCCTAAGGTAATGAACCATAATTTATACGGTTGTAAAGATTTTTTCAAGTGGTTCAAAGAATTCATTATCGTAGAAAATAAACCTAAAAGGAATTTCAACATTAATGATCTTCCATTCCATGTCTACTATGAACTACCCGAAAACTTACAAAAGACAATTAAACGCATTCGAGAACAACAAACACCTATCATGCGAATAGCTAAATGGGTTTTGTCACTGATCAGCAAGTTGTAAGAAATAGTGCTAACAAGAGAAGCG
>DAOVFL010000099.1 GCA_030672945.1 Candidatus Bathyarchaeota archaeon
TTGTGGACGCTATTTTTGCGTCTTTAATTAATACTTCAAACGAAATAGACCCCATTTTAGTTGATTTTAAAACAGAAATAATCAAATCTCTTTCAATATCCAAATAAATATCCCCATAATTTCACATAATAATGCCTAAAAAAAGTTCTTTTCAAGAACTACTTAAAAGCTTTTCCATAAAAATGAATCGAAAAATCAAACATGAAAATTAACTCTTGACAGCAACTATAACATAGATTGAAGTTCCCTCTCAAAAGTTCGATTCGATTTTTTCCTCGTAGACAATTTTGAAAGAATTCCGTGACAGGGTTTTTTCAAGATGGTTCCTTGGAATATTCCACTCTATCTTCGAGTTTACATGTCGAAACATTTTGTATAGAAAGTTCAGAATTCGCAATTTAGCGAACGGATCTGCGATGTACAGTGTCCCTTGCTTTTTTAAAATGTAAGCGAACTCTCGGATCAGTTTTTTCCTTCCTCGACTTGTCTTAATTTCATGTATAACTCCATTACATAGAACTAAATCGAAGATTTGACCTTTAAAAGGTAAAGCTTCAATGTCAGATTTTAGGAAATTTACCTGTTTGTTTATCGCCTTTCCATAATACAATTGGATTGAGTCTAAGTCGACACCAACCATTTCGAGATCCTTAACACCCTGGGATTGAAGTCTCTTGAGATGTCTTCCCACCCACATCCAGCATCTAAAACCACGGGTTTCTTCGATTTCTGCAACACTTCTTTCATAAGTTTCAAACTTTCTAGTACAACTGGCTGATTAAAACATCCCTTAATCTTCTTCAACAATCCTGCTGGCCTACCCAGCTTCTTCAAGACATGGTTCACATCATAAGCTTCAACTTTCCCAGCACTTCTTTTAATAGAACACTTTACGCAACGAGACTTGATTATGTCTTCAAATTCGGATAACAATATCTGCGCATATAAAGGGTCAAGCTCAAATTGATGTTCACTCAAAACGCTTCTAACCTCGTTAAGATAATCTGAAATGGCTTGCAAGGCTTTGTCAAAGTTCCAACATTAAATTACACTAATAGAAGTTAAACATAGTTTTTTAAATATTAAACTTAACATTGGATATGGATCTAAAAGGTAGATGCAATCAACATGTCTGATTCATACACTTCTAAAACTCGAAAATCTAAGGATCTATACGAACGGGCCAAAGATGTTCTCCCAGGTGGGGTTTCTTACTCGATAAGACATTTTGAACCTTACCCATTTTACACTGCTAGAGCGAAAGGAAGCAAGCTCTTTGATGTAGATGGAAACAAATACGTTGATTTTTGGCTAGGACACACAGCCCTCATACTAGGTCATAGTCCACCGGCAGTTGTAGACGCTGTTAGAATGCAACTTGAAAACGGCACACATTACGGAACATCCCATGAACTAGAAATCCAGTTAGCTGAGCAAATTATAAAAGTTGTCCCAAGCGCGGAAATGGTACGTTTCACCAATTCAGGGACAGAGGCAAACATGTACGTTACACGCTTAGCCCGTGCATACACCGGTAAAAGCAAAATCGCCAAATTTGAAGGCGGATGGCACGGGGGTTATGATGCACTTCACATAGGTGTCAAATATCCCTTTGATGTTCCCGAGTCCGCTGGTTTAACAGCTGGAGCTCTGCAAGACACAATTATTCTACCTTTTAACGACATTGAAGAAGTTAGAGAAAGGTTGAAGAACGAAGAAGTTGCTTCGATTACAGTTGAACCTGTGCTTGGCGCTGGCGGAGGTATTCCTGCAGAAAAGGAATTTCTAGAGGGACTGAGGGAGCTTTGTAGTAAGAAGGGTATTCTATTGATTTTCGATGAAGTGATCACTGGTTTCAGGTTGGCTCCTGGTGGAGGACAGCAATATTATGGGGTGACTCCGGACATGACGGTTTTTGGAAAAATTTTGGGAGGCGGCTTCCCAATAGGCGCCTTTTGCGGGCGCCGAGAAATCATGCAGCGAATAGATACGCTTCTCTATGAGCGCCCACATTACTCTTTTCATGGTGGAACCTTTGCAGCAAATCCAATATCGATGACTGCTGGGTTGACTACACTGAAAATTCTGGAAGACGGAGAATCAATAAACAAGTTGAATAATATTGGAGGGAAAATCAGAGAACGATTAAGGGAAATCTTTGAAGCAAATGGCGTAGACGTTCAAGTTACAGGAGTAGGCTCTCTTTTCAACACTCACTTCATAAAGGAAGAGGTAAAGGATCCCCGTATAGTCTCTAAATCTAACAAGAAGAAACAGATCAATTATCACTTAAGATTGATTAAGAATGGAATCTTCTTCCTACCGACACACACAGGAGCCCTTAGCACAGCGCACTCTCAAGCTGACATAGAACTGCTATATCTAGAAACAGAAAAATACGCGAAAGAATGTAAGGCAAGGTAGAACAGAATTATCGTTTTACCTAAATTTTCTTTTTTTTCAGGCGTTTGTTTAATGCTTCAGCTTTTTTCAAATCTAGAGGAGTGTTAACATTAAGAAATGTCGCAAGTTTGGGGTCAAATTGCTGTAAGACAAGTGTAGAGACATAACGTATACATTGCAGCTTTTTGATAATGGAGTGCATGTCTGATTTTCCCTCTCTAAAAGCGTTTCTTGCGGCTTCAAGTGCTGGTTTTCTACGGTAGACAGCCTGCAATAGTTCCACGTAACCATTCGGCCAACGAGGAATAACCGCGTTTTTGTTTACACATAATTCAAGCAGCAGTAAGAGAATATCCTTGGAAACTAGGGGGATGTCGCATGGAAGAAGAAGTACAAATTTCCCATGAGCTTTCTCAAAACCAGTTAATGCACCAACAAGTGGACCTTGCATTTCATTTGCGTCAATAATAATACGTGTATTCAAACGAACAACTTTAGCGAAATTCTCAGCTTGAGCTTCTGAACTTACAACAATAATCGTTTCGTCAACAATATCGTAGATCGCATCCAGAATATGGCTTATGAGCGGCTTATCTTCTAATAGTAGTAACCCCTTGTCTTGTCCGAACCTACTGGAAAAACCTCCTGCAAGGATAATCGCTGATCTATCCAATAACAAACTGTCTCCATTATGTTAAGAATTTATACAGAGCATCCGTTGCTCTATAAATTTTAGGTTTAGGAAATATTACGAAAGCGGAATAACAGTATATTATCGCATACAAGTAAATTGTCATGTTTAAGGGGAGAACTAGATGAACACTGAAATTAAGGAATTAAATCGCATGATGTGTAAAAATTGTGATGTAAAGGACTACAATGAATGTAGAAAATGCAGGATCTATCAGCTGGTTAATAAAATAGCTACAAAGTAACTTACACCGAATCGTTTTTTTCTATCTTGTTAGCCATTTCATCCACAATTTTAGAGAAGAGATGTTCCGGCTTTTCTTCGGCGAAGATGAAAGCACCTTCAGCCTTTGCAACATCGCAGAAACAAGGCACTACACCTAAAACAGGAACTCGATACATTTCTTGGATCTTGCTTTGTAAGTCGTCTTTTCCAGACTTTGAAGAAACATCATATAAAACCTTGTTCACAACGATATCAGTTTTCTTCTCAAATAATTCGTAAAGTTCATGCAGCATACGTTTTGTACCTTCAACATCTGACCTGTCGAAGGTTGTTGCTACAATCACCAAGTCCGCAACTACTATAGCGTTTATTGATGAATATTGTAGTCCTGGACTTGTGTCTAATACAAGGTAGTCAAAACTTTTATCGTTCAGAAGGGAATTTCTGAGATCCAGAAGCCTCCCTAATGCCCTCATCTCCCACTTTCTATCCTTTGCTGACATATCTCTAATGGCTTCAGTTGATGGATTAGCTAAACCGACGAATAGTTCACCTTCACCATTAATCCTGTGACTGAGGTCCATCAACACCTTGTCAATTTTGCACGTTCCATTCAGGTAATCGTTCAGCCAGAACTCCACCTTTTCATTTCCAAAAAACGTGGCAAGACTTGGAGCTCGGAAGTCAAGATCCATCAAACATACCTTATTATCATGTTTCGCGAAAGCCGCAGCCAGATTTATTGAAACGAGGGTTTTTCCCGTTCCGCCTTTATATGAGTGTACAGCTAT